>CAYTVW010000268.1:0-2609 GCA_964441865.1 uncultured Acidimicrobiaceae bacterium | reverse complement strand
AGTTCACACCATCAAAAGCGACCAGACGATCCAACGAATCAAAATCGTAGGTGTGTGTTTCGGCCCCAACCACAGAAACCAACGTGCCACGAGGCGAATACACCGATCGCTGATTTGATCAGCCCAGATCGAATTCTGGCGGAAGGTCCAAGAGCACCTTCACCACTCGCCGGCCTATGGCGATCAAAGTCGGCGCCGCTTCCGTGTCGTTCTGCAACCTTCCCACAAGCTCATCGAATCGCTCGATCACGAAGTGAACCTGTGCGTCGAGATCCAGGCCGATGTCCATCGGACTTACATCGTCCAGGTAGACCCAGTACACATCAGTAGTGAACCGTTCGCCTATACCCGCAAACGACAGGAGTATGTCCCACCGACCTCGGTCGGACGATACGCGGATGACGCACCCGGATCCAAGGAATTCCATCCACTGACTGGACATGGGGCCGTGCCACTCATCTGCCTCCGCGAATCCCCGACGCTCCAGCCATCCGACCAGTTCTCGGATCGACTCCGGTACCTCAGCAAGATTCAGGCCCACAGATCTCCCTCCGACAAAACAATCAACCGATTCACACACATTCCTGCACCATTACCAGCCCACCTTTGTCGGAAGCATCCACAGGCCATCAGGACTCAATTCGTACCCCATCTTGGTCAAGTACCTTAGTTCCTCAAGGTAGAAACCGGTCAGGTTCTCGGGATCCAAAGGACTGCTAGCCAACCGAAATGGAGCTCGCCGCTGGATCATGTCGTCAAGGAACATCCTGTTGGCTTCCCATTGCTGCGATCTGGACAATGCTGCCCAGGCTTCATCTGACATCTGGAAACTGTGGGCACCTAATGCTCGTGTGGCCTGCTCGTAAGAACCCGTCTTGCCGATGACCGCGACATCCGACCAGCTTTCGGCGTAGCCCTGGAGACCGCCAAGATCATCAGTTACGGTACGAATACGGGCCAAGTCGTCTGTGACCCCCGCAACGTCGTCGAGTTTGTTGATTGTTCCTGAGGTGGAGACGAGTCTTGAGAACCTGAACACTTCTGCGGCAGTGGCCATGATGGCTGCTTCGATGACTGCCCCCTCTACCAGCATCTTTCCCCCCGTGTATGCCCACTGGTAGTCGGCGTGGGCGGGCCCGTAGATTGGTAGCGGGTCCCCACCAGGGACCAGCCAGTTCACCAACCCGGAACCAGCATCACTCATCCCAAACATCAAGTTCAACACGAACCCGGCAGACTTAGCTCAGATCAACCGAGGTCAATCACCTACGGGGTCCGCCATTACCACCGAGCCTTGAGCCCGACCATGCGAAGTCTTCTCAGGAGCCGAACCCCACCAAGTCATCGATAGCTTGTCGGAACCAACAGTAGAAGTCGCTGTAATGCTCCCTAGTCTCGTATCCGGCCGAGGCAAAATCGTGAACTACAACCACCCCTCCTTGGTCCAAATCCCAACAGGCGACATCGTCGTTATCTTGCCGCATAGCGAAGACAACCAGTTTGCGGCTCGGGTACCGAGACTCAATACCGGTCTGCCTCACCCTCAGAAGATCTCCATCCATGATCCACCAGGGTTCAAGATTCGTAAGTCCAAGCTCAACGACTCGAATGAACTCTTCGGGATAACTGAATCCATCAGGCAAATCATCAAGGGTCAGAAGAAGAGCCATTAGCTCCCATCCCATCCGATGATCGGTGACCCTGATGGCCAAGCGCTTTGAAAGCCCTGACTCTGATTTCCGATCCTATTCAGCACAGCGTCGCCCCAAGTCGAGGGAGAGCCACCTTTCGGCGTGGTGAACCGTGATACGAACTCAAACGGCAACGGATCATCCGACAAAATCTCCCCAGCCCAGATAAACCAACCGCAAGTATCAGCATCCGGAGAGTGCCTTAACCCGTTAAGCGGCCAAATTCCCTCGCTCACATTCCGCGCCACGCCCGCCTTCAAATCGGCCGGACACACAAACGGCTCAACTCCCACCCTCACGCACAGCTCCCGCTGAACCGGAGTCGGAAGATCCCTATTCAAAATCAAACACCTTTGTCATCGTACGTGAATACCAACTCAAATGTCCGCCTTGACTGGCCGAATACGTCGCCCCCAAAGGCACAGGCACACCACAGAGTCAGCCTCCGCCCAGCATTCCGTGTTCATTCAGAAAAGAAGACAGCTCACAAGCCACCAGACTCAGCCTGCGGGCAAGCGAGGATTCGCCGACATAGGGAGCAGTGCCCCCCGGCACGAACAGAGCGAGTGCCTCAGATGTCTCGTCAAACCACGTTTCGTCCTGGAAACACTCGACTACGAGACTCTCGATCTCCGCTGCAACCGACTTGACTCGTTCTCCACCGTTCACAAAACGCTCGATCAGGCAGAGAAGATCTTGTGCGTCTCGAAGATTCATTTGGACACCATTACTGTTACAACATGATTGACGTTTTGAGCATCTACCACCACAAAACATCTCCCGCAGACATTCGGTGCTGCGATTGTAATAGTGTCGGTCGTCCCTCTGTATGAGACACGACTCCCTTCCGTCAGTATCCTGTCGATAAGGCCCGGGTCAATCGGAGGTCGGCTTGGAGCGCCAACAAAGGTCCGCTCG
>CAYTVW010000267.1:0-2649 GCA_964441865.1 uncultured Acidimicrobiaceae bacterium | reverse complement strand
GACGAACACTCCAACAGCCCGCGCAGCGAAAAAAGCGTTTGATCTCCTTCTCCTCCAGCTTCTCCAACACGGCAAGCATCAGTGGGCGTATCTGGGTCACGTTCAGCAGATTGACGGTGGCGACGCATTCCTGCATTTGACGGTCGTAGTCCGCACCCAACCCTGTTGTCGCCCCAACAATCGCAGAGTACCGGGGCGCCTCCCGTTCGAAATCGTTGACCAGCCGCAACACCTCGTCTGGTTTCGCCACGATCTCCCGTATCCGGCGATAGAGATCGCGCAATCGCGTGTGTCCATACCGAGACCCCCAGAAATCAACAAGGAAGTCAACAAGGAGGTCGGGTTTCCGTCGACTCAAACTGGCCTTGCATGCGCATCCACGAATCCCTGACAGGGTCAATATGCTTATCTGACCTTCCGAAAAGGTAATTCTTGAGAAGATCAGCAACCGATAGGTCAAGACCTCGATCGTTGAGAGTCTCGAATATCAGGAACGCGTCAGCCTCTTCGCTCACCTCTACGACTACGACCTCCGCCTGCCGTTCCAAGAAATCCGCCCACTCGGAAAGCACTTTCGGCCCATGTTCCTCAACGTCCCCCATGACGCGGCCTAGCAGAAGTTTATAGGCCTGCTCCAGCAGTCGATGTGATTCCCTCATGGTCTCTGGTTGCTTTTGGCAAATCAGGTCCTTGTAGTAGTTGTGGTCCTCATTGCTCAATGTCAGTCGAAACAAGTCGGCCGTATCGACCCGGTTATACGACGATATGAAGTCCGAGCGAATGGAATCCGCTCCCTTCTTATCCCCCTGCTCGCGATAGGCAACCTCGATCGCCGCTAGCAGGAGGCAGCAGGTGGCCAGCCTCTGTTGCCCATCGATAACCTCAGAGAACCCGGAATCCTGGTCCTGTTTGGACATGACGAGCGTGCCCAAAAAGTAGTTCCTCGACCCGGACCTCGCCTCGGCGAGGTCATCCCAGAACTGTTCAACATTCGTCAGCGTCCAGGAATAGGCGCGCTGGTAGGTGGGTACTCTGAGAGTCCAGCTCTTCAGAACATTCGCCAGGCCAGAGTTGGAGAAATTCAGGTTACCGGCCACTCATCTCCTCTCCGAATGACCACCAATGCTAAGCCCATCCACCTTCGAAGTGTCGGCAACGCTCCGTTTGCTCACACCCATGGAGCGCGACCGCCTTCGGCGTATTGACAGCGTCGCGGAGACCAGTCCGAAACACATGAACATAAGGCTACACAAGCTGTCGTCATCGCCACTGTCACACACAGCCCTCCTTCTCCCCATTTTCTGAAACCCGATCCAAGGAAACCCGGATGCAGGCAGAACCCTATACCGACGGTCGAGACGACACCTCAGTACCGCGGCCCGAATTCCCTTTGTAAGGACTCCCAGAAGTAGGTCCCAAAATCGGCTGCAACGACTTCTTCAATACCGCCGTTTTCCGAATACCACGACGACCAAATAGCGACAGGACACTCCCCAGTCTCATCACGTTTAGAGGTGTCCAACACATACCACTCCCCCATCCCCGTTTCCCCCACAATCACAAGATGATCCGGAAGGGAAGCCACCTCACGTTGACTCAGTGTGGCCCACACACTGTCAGGAATGCCCGAACTCGCGAAATCACTGTCGATGATTCCGTAGAACTCTGTCCCCCCAACAGCGACAGCGCCGAATTCGCGCAGAAACCGGCGGTATGTTGGGGGATACTCCAACCCGAGTGCCTTCTGTGCAAGCTCCAGAAGGGAAACATCCCTCGGGCCGAAGTAGTCCACCAGGTCGGAGACTCGCACTGCTTCCGCGGCAAATTCGTATTCCGCCATTCCCATATCGGTATCCTATCCAAAGTCCTTGGCTCGGTTAATCCAATATGCCCGCCGCCACAAGTCAAAAGCCCCCCGGTTGATACCGGACGGAATGCTATTCGGGTTGATGTGCAGAATACTCGTAGCCTGCTGATGCATAGTCGCAGTGACCTCGGCGATACCTCCCGATTGGGTCTGCACCATGTGGTGGAGATTGATCGACTGGCCATCCGGACCAATCGGAGCGCGCCCGAGCTGCATACGTTCAAGGTTGGACCGTCCCCAACGGTCCACCAAGGACGGGTCGATTAGGTCGTCGCGTTGATACACCCGGTTCCCACCGAATTCGGACTGAGTCCAATGATTCGACGAGAGCGCATCGTCGGCAACCCTTGCCGCGTCGTCGGCTTGGTTGGTGAGTCTTGCGGCGTCGTCGACCAGTCCGGTTGGGACTTTCCGGGATCTGATAGCGCTGTTCAGCCATTTGGCACCCTTCCAGGCGGCCTTGGCACCCACTACCACACTCGCAACCGTGCTTAAGACCCCTCCGACCCCGTAACCTTTTTCTGCCACACCCCTGGTGTGTTCGGTGCCGAAGAAATCAACTGGCCCAACAGTGAGATCGTAATCCGGGAACCCATGCCACTCCCCACTGATACCCCACTGAGTTAAACCCACCCCACCCTGGATGGTTATCTCAGCTGGCTTCAACACCCAGTCATCCAAAAACGCAATCCCAATATTGGCCGGTGCCGTAACAAGACCCTTCATGTGGTCACTGAAACTCCGGTCAGGAACCCACCATTTGCCCCCTATCCCAAACACCC
>CAYTVW010000266.1:0-2658 GCA_964441865.1 uncultured Acidimicrobiaceae bacterium | reverse complement strand
CTTGTCTTGAGTTGCGCCTCAAAAGGGTGCGGGAGTTGCGAATCTTCCCCTCAACGATTCTCGCTGCGATCGGGAGTCCGGCCTGTGAAGCGATTCCCACTTGGCGTCTGCGAAGGTCGACGTGTTTAGATGGGAGACCTTCCGCGATCCCTTGAAACCAGCCGCCGTAGCTGAACCAGCAGACGGGGATTTCTTCGCGGAAAGCTGCTCTCATGAATTGGGAGGAGAGAGAGACATTCCCGTAGACGGAGACTTGTGAAAGGTCGATCATCCGGGCCGATTCGAGCTCTTCACCGTGTTTGGAGATCACAGCTCTGCCTCCCTGCGTTCCTATTGTTGCTCCCTGTACTGTGACATATAGCGGCCTGGCGGCCGAGTCCCTTGGGGTGAGTCTTCGCGGTGGGATGTCTGACCGGCCAGCCTGAAGGTTGGTCTCGTCGGGGAGGCATATTCCTACTAGTGAGCATCTTGGGCAGCGCGGACTGTCGATCAAAGGTGGGGGCGGGTCCGGTTGCGCGGCGACCTCGCGGAGCTTCTCCGTCAATTGGAGAGTTCGCTCTGTCAGGTCGTGGTCGAAGTCGAGACGGGTGCGTTGTCTAGTCTCAGCGAAGTAGAACTCGCCGTGATCGGTCTTGTATCCGTTGTCGCGCAGTATGAGCCCGATAGCACAGAGTTGGATCATTTCGGGTGCCCACGCTGGGCCGTGGTCGGGCGGGCGGCCTTTCTTCACCTCTACCGGAACAACAGACCCCTCATCGGCCTCGATGATGTCGGCACGGGCAATCAGACCCAGACTATCTGAACCGACCATGACTGAGCGGGCAGCAGAGAAAGGCTCGTCGGAGTCTGGGGCGGGGATGCGTCCGCCACCGGCGTCGGCGGATCGGTGATGAAAGCGACCTACGACTGTGTCAGGGTTGTCTTCGAACCTTCCCTGAACCCACTCCAGGTAAAACAGGCGCGGGCAATACTCAAACTCATTGAGCATTCGCACGGGCACGAGATCCGGCACGTCGGTCATGGTGCTGACGCACTCCAGATCAGTGAAGGCGGACTGAAAGTCCCCAATCCCCCTGGGTCTTTCCGACGGATCGCTGACCTGAGAAGTCTCCTAACTCCCCAACCCCTGATCAAAGAGTGGTCTTCGTCAGTGGGTGTTTGAGCGATCAGAGCTCGTACAGCTCCTGCACCGGCCGGATGACCCCAAAGAGGCCAGGTGAAATGGCCGAATTCCCAGCTGCCTCCGCACCCATATGTGATGGTCCTGTCTTTATGGTATGCCGGATATCGAGTCAACCCGAAGAGAGCTAACACTTCAGCACCAGGATTGGTTTTCTTCGTGTCTTTGGAGGGTTTGAAGGCGACCAAGGCATAATTCCGATCGTCTACTACATCCCAACCGAATGATTTGAGATCACTCGAATATGTCCAAGGACCAAGGAGCGCTTCCTGGTAGTCGTCGGGCTCTGCGCCCGCGACTATCTTTCGAGCCAAGTCAAGAAATAACTGTCTTCCAGCTGTGAAATAGAAGCCGGTGGGTTTGGCTACGAGCTTGTTTACGTTGTTTTCCTTCTTGATGACGACGCTTCCTTCAGCTACCAAAGCTGCAGCAAGCGTGTTTCCCGGTTTTTCTCCCTGTGACTGCTCTAGGTATTTCCTAAGTTCCTCTGGAGAGAACTTCACATCATCATTGGACTTGAGGCCAGGGTTTAGCGCTCTACTGTCCAACAGCTTCTTTGCTTGATTGCACGCCTGGTCAACGATTCGGTCGACAGAAAACGAGTCATTTACCACGGCATGTGGGACCACGTCGTCAGACCACCAGAGCTGTGGTTGCTCGGTTTCGTAATCGAATAGTGCTTGGACGCCTAGTGCAGCGAAAAAACCAAGGGGGTTGGTTCCTTCCAGGCCAGTGAGGTGAGTTCCGTTCATTCTGATCCCTCCTCTGCGCTTTGTCTGTGGTCGGCCAATCTGAGAATCGCTTCGAGCCATGCGACGCCAAAATGCCCATATTTTTGAGTGAGCTTCCAGAATCTGTCGGCGACTTCAAGAGCTATGGGGGTATCAACTAGCTGTGAACTTGATTCGAGAGTGGAACCGTTGATTTCGTATTTGAGAGTTACTGGTTCGGGGTCTTCGATTATCGGTGGCAATGGCCGTCCGTATCCGTGGTGAGTCGCCACTAGATGAAGAACAAGATCCTTGTCTTTGGCTTCTTCGAGAACCGAAGGTGACGAGCTGATCATCGCCAAGCCTGCTATCTCGTGCCTCATGCCTTTCGGCATAGAGAAAACACGAGGGGTTCCTCGTTTGGATTTCGCTAGTGGAGCATCAAGCATTGCTCTGGCGACCAGATCGCCACCTACCAGTTGCAGTTGGAACCGCTCGTCGATCTTGCCTATGTCGTGTAGCCGCCCAGCTATCTCAAGGTCTGTTTGCAGATCCTCTGATAAACCGAGTCGAGCAGCCATATCTCTCGCCCGTTTTCCAACTGCTTTCAGGTGATCCTCGAGCTTCGCTCCAGTCCCCGTGAAAGAGTGACTGATGTCGGATCCGTCCAAAGTCCTCGGATCAACTTGAGATTTGAGGTTTTTCCGGGGAGACGACAAGACGATGTAGTTTCCCAGCAGGTCATAAGCCTGGTTTGGGCTGGATGGG
>CAYTVW010000265.1:0-2687 GCA_964441865.1 uncultured Acidimicrobiaceae bacterium | reverse complement strand
CCAGAACCACCAGTAGTAGTCGTAGTCGGACGAGTCGTAGTCGTAGTGGTCGGACGAGTCGTAGTCGTCGTAGTCGGACCAGAAGTAGTCGTGGTCGGACGAGTAGTCGTAGTCGTAGTCGTCGGACGCGTAGTCGTGGTCGTCGTAGTCGGACGAGTCGTAGTCGTCGTTGGCATGTCGCCCGGCAAGTTGCCCCAGACAAGACCACCATCCGAATACAACGGGATGTTCTCGACAGTAACCGGCGCTCCACTGGGCGCCACTCCTTCGAACGACCAGTCGTTGGTTGGATCCCAATCCTTCGCGCTGGAGATCCTGAGCTGGACTTCCTTATACGAATCCGACTGTCCCGAGGGCGCAATCCAGGCATCCGAACAATCAACGCTCACGTAGTAGACGTTCGATTGGTAATGGATCGGATCACTCGGAACGGAACATTGGTTGTAGCTGTCCTTCTTCACAGTGATATCAGCGATGGTCGTGTCACCATCGAGAGTGAAGTAGTAGTCGAACCTTCCATCCACGACCTTTCGAGCTGGCCATGCAGAATGATTGACGATGTACGCCTTGATCTCCGTGTAGGTGTCACCGATCGAGTTGACCGAGGCCTGCATGAAAATCTCGGGACCATCAGGCGTCTCCGGGTTCGGGAAACCCACGAGCGGGTGGCCACCGTATTCGGACGCCAACCGCGCAACCGCGCCAGTGAAAGCAGCGTTGTAGTCGGTTGCGACCTCATTCATCTGAAAATCGGACCTGTCGTCAGCGTATCGGTCGTCCGAAGACTTCGGCCCTCCGACCAACGCTCCAAACAAAGTGTGTCTGCTCTCGACCGGAAGCTGAATGTTGTCACTCCAGGATCCGTGAGCCGTCCGATGATGGGGATTCCGCGGCGGGTTCGACCCGAAGCCGACAACGAAGCTTGATCCCATAGGATTATCACCCAGGGCGTAATCGATCTGTCGCTTCGCAAAGTCGTGATAGGTCGCCTTACGAGTCGCGTCACCGGTAAGCCAGTCCGAATAGACCAACGCTAAGAAGGAAGCGTTTGACGCATATCGGAGAGAACCCCATTGCGCCAACCATGCTTGGCCTCCCGGCGAGTAGGTGACCCGGGTCCCGTTGTAGCCGGTAGTCCACCAGTCAAGGTTCCTTTGGGCATCATCCTTGAAACGCTGATCACCAGTGAGCATCGCCAACTTGACATAGGAACCGTAAGTCTTGTTGTCCCAGTCATGGGTCCACTCGTAAACCGGTATATCGGTCTGGTCTTTCTTTCCAAGATTGTCGTAGTAAGTGAGAGCCTTGTTGAGATAGGCCTGATCGCCCGTGGCTTCATACAGCCAGATGGCTCCCCACACCAGCTCGTCCCAATAACCGCTCCACGACTTGTAGAAGTTCGTGACATCGGTGATGCACTCGTGATAAGCACCCCTGTAGTTGTCAGCCAACGAGTAGAGCTGTTTGGCGTGAGTCAAGAGTGTCGCCGAATAAGCGGGATCGCTGCTCTTGAAGAGAATCGAAGCCGCTGCCATCGCTGCCGCCGTTTCGCCCGCAAGGTCCGAACCCGGACAGCTCGACGAGATCGCGTAGGCTGGCCGCTCCATCTTCATGACCTCGGCGGAACCCCACCACTTGTGGTCATCGTCACCCTTCCCCACCTGACCGTAGAAAACGTTGGCCGATGGATGGGCCTTGATGAAATAATCGGTCCCCCATCTCACTGCATCTTTCAGATACTCCATCTGACCGGTTTCGGTGTAGCTGTCACCGAACTCGATTCCGCCCCACGCCAGCATGGTGACGGTATACGCCATTGGGAAGCCAAACTTGACATGGTCGCCAGCATCGAAGTAGCCACCGGTCAGGTCGAGGCCTCGGTCAGACCCATCGTTCATTGCCGAGTCGCCTCGCCAATTCACTCTGTTGTCAGAGGGTAAGGCTCCGGATCGCTGAGCCTCATAAAAGAACAGCGACTTCTGGAGCACTTCCCCGTAGTTATAAGCGGCAGCTCTGGCAGGCATCCCCGATTGCACCGCCAACAGACCCGCCACGATCACGAATGCGGCCGATAAGGCCAACACACGAATCCGCCGCGCCGAAAGCGCGGTTACGGAACCGTTCATTTCTCCTCCTCCGTTTAAGGCGACAGTGCAGATCAGCGCCAAACCGGCACCCGTCGTGGCGCGGCGATACGCGAGATCCACTCCCCGTCATCCTTCACAATATCGAGACGCCACCTTGTCTGTCGTGAAAACCAGGATTTTCTGGCATCGATATCTGGTGGTTGAAACACCACCCAAAAGGACCAGCCCGAAGACTTCGGAGGAACCTTAGGTCGCCACTAGAGGCGATGATTCACGCGAATCCACACTGGGTGGACAAACTCACGAGACTCAGATGACGCCTCGACCTCAACTTCGGGTTCAATCCCCTGCCAGCTTCGTTTCCCGCTATATCGCCGATCCTGAATCGTCTAATCATCCTGGCGGAGACGGACATCCAGAAGAGTCTCCCAAGGAGACGGGGCCTCCTGTCGGAGGCCCCGTTAAGAGGCGAGAATGCCGATCAGACCCTCTTGAAGATCAGAGCCACGTTGTGGCCTCCAAACCCGAAGGAATTCGACATGAATGAGCCGAACTTCCCTTGGCGAGCCTCATTCGGAACGTAGTCGAGATCACATTCCG
>CAYTVW010000264.1:0-2713 GCA_964441865.1 uncultured Acidimicrobiaceae bacterium | reverse complement strand
AGCAGGGATTCTGGCGCGTTCGCTCCCGACACCCGAGTGGGAATAGAAACGACAACCGGCGTCCAATTCTGAGACCTGTCGAAACGACATGTCGCGCATTATTCCGGAACCGTCAGTAGTCCGATCAACAGTCGAATCGTGATGACAGACAATCACACCATCAGATGTGAGTCGAAGGTCTGTCTCCAGCCACTGATAACCCAACGACACCGCCCCCTGAAAGGACACCATCGTGTTTTCGGGCCAGAGCTCACGACTCCCTCTGTGAGCGACCGGAAGGAATCCGTTCTCGAATCTGGAGCGGCCCATGTCCGGAACGGTACCGCCTATCGCCATCCATCGTTCAGCTTTCCCAAGACAACACAAAGGACCCCGCGAAGCGGGGCCCTTTTTCGTCGATCGAATTCTTGGCTAGACAGCCACCCTGTCTTTGAGGGCTTTTGCTGGCGTGAACTTCGCCACAGTCCGCGCCGCTATCTGGATCTCTTCGCCAGTCTTCAGATTCCGACCCATGCGAGCCTTCGTCCGGCGGGTATAGAACTTTCCAAACCCGGCAATTGCTAGTTCGCGTCCGGCATCTAACTCAACGGCGATAATGCCCTCACCGGGCTTCGACGAGAATATGGCGTCAATGACGTCTCCCGCCAGCGCCTGGGTGATACCGGTCTTCTTGGCGAGCTTTTCCGCCATTTCGGTCTTGTTCATCACCCCTCCTAAGGGATAGGGAACACAGCCGGACTTCCCGGCGCATACTCAAGATAGTCGACAACTCAACGGATTCCCGGTATCTCCAGCCCTTCGGCGATCACTTGGTGGATCCTGCTGTTACTCGGGTCCGCAACGATCTCATCAACCGAGTCAGTGTCGTAGACGACCAAGTCAGCTTCGGCACCGAGTTTCAGTATCCCCCGATCGGCCTCCCCCAACGCGAGTGCTCCTCCTCTGGTAGCTGCCCAAAGCGCCTGTTCAGGACCAAATCCACCAATCTCGACGGCAAGAAGAAGAGCGAGTCCGAGACCCGGATCCGTCACTCCATGAAGATCGCATTCCGAAGCCAAGGCGAAGAGGTCTCCGCTCAGAGCCTGCCCTCCAAGAAGAGCGCTGGGACCGACCACTGTGACCGACGCAGGAGGCTCCATACCCGCGTCAGCTGAGATCACCTGAGCAGGTTGCTGAAGGCATGTGTGACCAGATGCTCTCGACAGGCAGGTAACCCTTACGGGGAGAGGTGCCACCGCATCAACCCGCTCGCCGAGTCCGTCACGGCCGACACAGACCAGGTTGGCGAAAGTTGCGATTCGAGAGACGGCGGGGACCATTTCCGCGAGCTGGCTAGTAGAGGTGCGCGCCGAACACTGCCAGGTGATCACCATGGTTCCGACCCAGCGTTCAGACAGCTCCCGGGCAACGGCTAGAAGATACAGGTCCAAGGTGGGATCGTCGGTCCCTCCGACCCTGAGATCCATGGTCGTCACTCCCCCGGCCAACGCCCGATCACTGAGATGGCTCGCAGCGGAGAGAAGACGATCGCTGTCCGGTAGCTCAGTGTGTAATGAACCCAGAATCCGGGTCCCGGCATCCACCATCCCTGGAATCACCATCCGGCCTTCGCAATCCAGTTCCGGGTAGTCGCGGTATTGGTCGGGCATCTCTTCCGCCTCGCCAATCCAGCTAATCCGCCCACCTTTCACCACGATCGAAGCATCCTCTACCCATCCGAACGAATTCCCCCTCCGGGCGTCATTGGTCATCACCTTTGAGACATTCGACATCCAGATGTCAGGTTGAGGTTCTTCTTCCGAAGCTACAGAGACTGCCAAACGCGCGCATTCAGGACAGATGGCGACATTCTCAGAGGCCAGAAACAACGGACGCGAAGGTGACTTGGGTTCACCGCAAAAGGAACACCTACGTACCATCTGAACCGAGCTTTCGCGAAAGCATGATCAAGAGTAACCGCCTCCACAGTCTGTTCTCTGGTACCCCGGCAAGACTGGTCAGTCTTTTCGCTTCTCCGCTACCGACAAGGTGTCGCACATTGCCTGTACCAGTGAAGCCATGGCCAGCGCCTGGGGTGGATCGAGGATACCTTCGTGGACTTGCGTCACCGCCGTCTCCAACCTGATCACCAACCCCTCCAAATCAGGGTGTAGGTCTCTCGCTCGCGAAGCAGTCTCGGAGACCTTCTCTTCAACGAGACGTCGCTCGGCCGCCCAAGCAGGATCTTGGGCCAAATCTGATCTCGAAAAGCTTCCTGCGGAAGATTCGACGGACCCTCCGACCGAACTCGCCTCAAGATGCACAACAGGATCGT
The DNA here is from genome assembly GCA_964441865.1 of uncultured Acidimicrobiaceae bacterium. Lineage (GTDB taxonomy): Bacteria > Actinomycetota > Acidimicrobiia > Spongiisociales > ZC4RG35 > CAYTVW01. The sequence continues at coordinate 399 of CAYTVW010000264.1, read as the reverse complement.
TCGCCGCCTCCACCGCGGAATCCCTCGAAGGGAAGTATGGCTTGACCTCTTCCCACTGCGTCTTGGAATCCGAAACCGAGGCACCGCCGGCCTTGGTCTCGTCGGGCTTCAATGGAGATGGAGCCGAGTAATCGACCCATTCGGGAGTCGGCGACGATGGGGTCGGGTAATCGGGTACGGGCGCCCCCTGGTTCCCCGGCGGAAACGGCGGACGATCGGAACCTCCCTCGAATATGCCTTGCTGAGAGATCTCGCCCCCCTCTACGGGTTGCGGTACCGGAGGATAGGGCGGCGAGTAGATTCCCGGTGGCGGCACATACGTTGAGTAGGGATCGTTGGGAGCCTGAACCGGATACTGAGAACTGGGCTGAGGAAAGCCAGGAGAAGGTGGAGAAGACA
>CAYTVW010000263.1:0-2719 GCA_964441865.1 uncultured Acidimicrobiaceae bacterium | reverse complement strand
GGCACCAGGATCTCGTGTTTTCGGTGGCTTATCGGATGATGTCCGATCGGGAATCGGCATTGGACGCGACCCAAGACGTGTTCATCAACGTTTTTCGAAAAGCCAAATACTTCAGGGGTGATTCGGCCCTGTCGACCTGGATATATCGAGTGACCATGAACGTCTGTTACGACTCCCTACGCAAACGGAAGCGACACCCGACCGAATCGCTCCCCGAGCATGCCGATCCTCCAGATGCAACCGGAGAAGACCCTTATTCGTCGGTCGAGCTCCGCCCATCAATACAAGAAGCGCTCGATTCGATCCCCAACGAGTTCAAGGCCGCAGTAATCCTCTCCGACATCGAGGGTCTTTCCATAGCTGAGATGGAAATGGTCCTTGGAGTCCCATCCGGAACAGTGAAATCGCGCGTATTTCGCGGAAGACGGCTCCTTGCCGAAATCCTTGGGAACCTCAAAGACCCTACATGACGTCCAAACCATGATGCATGAACATGATCTCGACCGAATAGCCGCCCACGTTTCGGGGCTGGAAGACGCCTCGGCGTTGATTGAGTCATGTCCAATTTGCCGGGAGGAATTCGAGCTTCAACGCTGCATCAAGGCGGAGCTGGGTTCTCTAGACAAGCCGGTTTTGTCTCAGATTGAACAGCAGCGGATCGCTCGGGCCGTCAGGATCTCAGTGGCTACTCCATCCCAGGCGCGCTTCAACCGAATCGCCTGGGGTGCGGTCGCTGCTTCTTTCGTCGTTCTGTTCGGTTTCACGGCTCTACTAGCCGGCCATCCTGATGGCGACCGTCCTCGAACATCGCTCGAGTCGTCGGCAACCGATTCTTACTCCCCCGAATCAGAAGAAGGCTTCTCCACGGGTCCTCTAGGAGTCCCTTCCGACGGTGGCGCTGGACAGGGAATAAACGACGGGTCCTCAGACGTCGCGACTCTCGATCGTGCTCCTTCGGAGCAATTTGTCGAATTCGACTCAGTTGATGCGTTCGTTTCGGAAGTGGCCGAACGAAAATCGGATACGGTGCTCTACCCGGCCTCCGGAACCGAAGGTGAGGGTCGGTGCGACAGCCAAATCTCGGGCTTGATCCTGGTTCGTTTGGCCGGTCGCATCGACGGAGTTGACCTGATTGGCTACCTCGTTGAGACCTCTACCGGCCGAGAGATTGAAGTTCTGTTTGCAGACAGTTGCGAGAGGTACGAGTTCACAAAGGGCGAATAGCCAACCTTTTCTGGTGTCTGCCAGTCCGGTTCCAGGCTCGTGTAGCGGCTAATGTCAAGGTTATGGAAGACTTCTCGGTCAAATTCGCTGCCTATCTGGAGGCTACGGCGCACAAGATTCGTTCGATGACCGTTGACAAAGTCGCCGGCGTCGCGGACAAAGTCGCCTTGGGAATCCCGCTTATAGCGATGGCATTACTGTCCGCCGCCTTTCTCGTTCTCACGATCCACGGAGCCCTGGCCGTTCCGTTGGGGTCAGGCGGTGCTTCCGGGACGCTAGCTGGACTATTTTTCGTCGTCGGGTTGTTGGTATGGAGGACCCGCAAAAGCGAGAAGTAGGGAATCCCATGTCTGAGATCGAAAACGTAATAATCATCGGTGGCGGTCCCGCCGGATACACGGCAGCCCTTTACGCCGCCAGGGCCGACCTCGCGCCTCTTGTCCTCGAGGGCACGCAGTCGGGAGGACAGCTGATGATCACCACTGACGTAGAGAATTTCCCCGGTTTCCCAGAGGGGATAATGGGACCGGAGTTGATGGACCGGATTCGCCAACAGGCGGAAAGGTTCGGCGCTCGTCTAGTCACTTCAGACGTCACAGGGGTTGATCTGTCGGGACGTCCGCTCCTCGTGCGAGCGAACGAAGCCGAGTATCAGGCCAAGGCTCTGATTATCGCCACCGGCGCCTCGGCCAAATGGCTAGGTGTTCCGGGCGAAGACCGCCTGCGAGGCCGTGGCGTCTCTGCTTGTGCCACGTGTGACGGATTCTTCTTTCGCGACAAAGAACTAGTGGTTGTAGGCGGCGGAGACTCCGCCATGGAAGAGGGTCTTTTCCTAACCAAGTTTGCCTCGAAAGTCACGATCGTTCATCGCAGAGATGCGTTTCGGGCTTCGGCGATCATGACTGAAAGGGTTTTCGCACATCCCAAGATATCTGTCGTCTGGAACGCTCAAGTCTCCGAGATCCTGGGCAACGATTCGGTGACGGGAGTTCGGCTCACCGACACGGTCACTGGAACGGTGACAGATCATCCGGCGGATGGTGTGTTCTTGGCGATAGGCCACCAACCGAACACCTCCCTTTTCAAGGGTTCGTTGGATCTTGATGAGAAAGGCTACGTTATGGTCGCTCCGTCTGGCACGGCTACGTCGGTTCCGGGCGTCTTCGCAGCAGGAGACGTCGCGGATCCGCGCTACCGTCAAGCGGTGACGGCTGCCGGAAGCGGCTGTCAAGCCGCGATAGATGTCGGGCATTATTTGCAGGAACTGGAATAGACCTTCCAGAATTTACCAGACCTAGGAGAGAAGTGTGTCTTCCCTGATTGAACTGAACGACGCGGATTTTGAGTCGAAGATCGCATCGCACAAAGCGGTCCTTGTGGACTTCTGGGCGGAATGGTGTAGTCCCTGCAAGATCATGGAACGCCATTTGGAGTCGTTCGCCGCCGAAAACGCTGGGAGAATCGCCGTCGCCAAGATGAGCATCGAAGACAACTC
>CAYTVW010000262.1:0-2733 GCA_964441865.1 uncultured Acidimicrobiaceae bacterium | reverse complement strand
AGGCGAAGAAGCCGCCGACAGCGGTGTGGTCTATGTCCGACGAGATGGCTTTCGGAGCGATCAGGGCGATCAAAGAACATGGGCTCCGGATGCCGGGAGACATTTCGCTCATCGGTTTTGATGAGCATGATCTGGCTTTCACCCATGGACTGAGCACCATTGCTCAACGTCCTGCAGATCTTGGAGCTGAAGCCGTCCGACTTCTCTTGCACCGGATAGCCGATCCCGCTACCCCTCCTAGAGAGATGAAGCTTCCCCTTGAGCTTATCCAGAGGGATTCGGTCGGACCTCCCAAGTGATTCGAGGGTCATCTCTGGTCTGGCCTCGGGGTTAGGAAACGCTTTCAGCGGAAATTTCAAAAAAACTCGAGAAATCGAGACTATGGCCATCGTTGTCTGTCTAGGATGTAAGCGATTACATCGGATGTGCAATCCGATGTGGACAGATTTGAGGGAATCGGAGGCAACGAAATGGACGCCAGGATGTGGACGCATAGTCGTGCGGCCCGCACTGCTGTACCTGCCGCTTGTCTCTCCCGGTTCTCTAGATCTGCGGACTCCGGAAAGTCTTTGAAGGGCTTTGGCCTTTCCTCGGACGGAACCGGAGCGGACATCACGATTCGGCACCGCCAAAGCGATCATCCCTCCTTCGTCACGGGCGGAAAGCAGGATCGGTTCACTAGAAACGGAAGACGAGTCCCGAACATTTATCGAATTTCGGCGACTACCTCACCCCAGACCCTCAGTCGTCGGACCTCCCTGTGTTCGGCAAGGACTCGTCTCAATGTGGCTAGTGATCGGGTATCGACCGACCTTCCGGCCGAGAATGCAACGATTTTGCGTCGGTGCGTCGAAGTCCGGACCGGCGGTCGAGACTGCCATGCTCCCGTCGAGCAACCACCCCCCGGTGGCGGTTTCCCAATGATGTTCGGCATCATGTCCTCTTCGGGCACCGATGCTCCGCACGCATTCGGGCGTCTCGGCGTTATCGCCAGAAAGCGCTCGACTAGTCGCTCGAAGGGTCACGGTCGTGTACTGGCGTCCGGCCGTGGCCAAATTCTGCTGAGCGACAGATTTCCCACCGAATGATGGGAAAGTAAGGGGTTGCGTTGTGGGGGCGGCTTAGCCGCCCCCACAACCCCTATAACGAGGAATTCCTGGGTCAGTGACCTCTCATAGCTTTGCGCTTCTGAACGGCTCTCAAGGTTGCTGCTTGGAGCTCAAGGGGACGGAACGGCTTGGCGACGAAACCATCGGCCCCTGCCATCTCCGCTCGAGTTCGAACGGCTTCGTGCCCGTGACCAGTGACGACTACGACAGGGAGGTTGGCGGTTCTCTGGTTGTTGCGGATCTTGGTGAGGACGGCCCAACCGTCGAGGGACGGAAGCCCTAGGTCGAGGATCACTAGTTCGGGCATGAAAGTATCGATCGCCTCCAAACCTTTCCGGCCGTCGTGTTTGACTTCCACCTCGGTGGCAAGACTGTCTAGGCAGGTTTGGATCAGGCGGGATGTAATAGCGGAGTCCTCGATGATCAACACGCGCATGGGTTCAATAGAGTATCGCACAAGGACCGGTAGCGCTTCGATTCAATTTGCAGAGAATCTAGGGCAATGGTCCTAATCCAGTTTCAGAGTGAATATGCTTCCAGCGTGAAAATCCAGGGAGGATCATGACCACCAAGCCCCGTAGGCGCGCGATACGGACCCCGTGGGGGTTTGTAGCTAACTCGATTGTTGCCGCAACCGTGGCTCTGGTCGGGACACGAATGATCGAGCAGCTTGGAGTCGCTATTTGGGGGCTCTTTGCCGGGAGACAGCCTTACCTCAGCAACCTCACTACCGGGTTCCGAGAAGACGGGACTGATCTGGTCCTGTTGGGAGGGCCGATTCTGGTCGCTATCGCCGGAGTGTTCTTCCTCCGAGCCATGGTCCAATCGAAACGGAGAACCACCCAACGACTCCTGATGCTCTGGTTTTCTCTCCAGAGCTTCCGACTCTTGTTTTTTGAGCCGGTTTCTTATTACCTCGTGGAAGACTCCAACATGGAGATTCTTCTCGGAGACCGGGTTGTCCCCGATTATCTTCCAGAGTTGTCGTTCGGTTTAGGGATGCTGGCGTTGATTCTTCTGGGTGCAGCGGCCGCGCCCTCGTTTTTAGGTTTCTGCCGTCACTACTCCGAGATTCGGAGTCAGTTCGAGAGGTTGGTCTTCATCTCCAGGATGGCCATTCTCCCCGGGTTCGCGGCAGGGTTCCTGGCTCCGGTGTTTTTTGTTGGCGGGGGAGAGTCGCCGTTCCTCACACTTCTACCTCTAGCCGGGGTGTTCCTGGTATTTACCGCGGTGTCGGCTTTGGGCAACAAGACTGTCTATCAGCCCGAGACTCCGCCTGAGTTGAGGCTCTCGTTGTATCTGATGATTGGGGCTGGAGCCTTTTACGTATTCTCGCAATTCATGGCGGCGGGTGTAAACGTGCCGCCTTGGGATTCCGATATGAACATCTCGTTTAGGCCCCCACAAGCGGTGCAACCTGTGGAGTAGGCGTCTCCGTTGGGTGGTGTCGGGCTGAGGTGTCGGAGGTGTGGTTTTGTCTTGACTATGCCCTCGTTACTCCCGGTACCTTGCCTCGCTCGCCCGCGCCACCCGACCCCCCCCTCCCCCACCCGACCCCCGCCCCCTGTCACCCACCCCACCCCCCCCCAGCCCCACCCTTCCCCAACCATACATTACCCTCCCC
>CAYTVW010000261.1:0-2743 GCA_964441865.1 uncultured Acidimicrobiaceae bacterium | reverse complement strand
GGCCTGGAGGCACAGACGCTCTTCGATCTGGTAATCCCCGTCGTGGACCGCGGCCAAGACTCGGTCGAGATCATTGGGGTCGGCCTCTGCGAGGAACCCAAGGGTTCCTAGGTCAAACCCAAGCACGGGGATTTGACGCTCCAGCGCGACGTCAGCCGCCTTAAGGACCGTCCCGTCTCCTCCGGCCGCGATAACGAGCTCACACGACGGATCGTCGACTTCAACGATCGAAAGCCCGAATCTCCCAGCCGATGCGATCAGGTGTTCGGCGAATTCTCTGGATTCTGATCCACGGCCATTGACAATGAGACCAAGACGTTTCACGACTCACCAATCCCTATTCCCAAGTGTTTCTTTTACCACACGAGAAACTCGACATTCGGTTTTGCTCTATTCCCCAGATCTGTTCTTCTCGAACCACATCAGATACTCGACATTCCCTTTTGCCCCTCTGATCGGCGACTCCACTGTGCCACGATGAGTCAACCCTTGTGCGCCGAAGCATTCTCTCACCTTCGAGACAGCGGCGCTTCGAGCGGATTCATCCCGAACGACACCGGTCCCGCCAATCTTTTCTTTTCCAACTTCGAACTGTGGCTTGACCAAGACGACGAGAGACCCTCCCGCACAAGTCAGATCGGCTAAAGCGTTTGCCACCGTACACAAGGAGATGAAAGATAAGTCGGCCACCACCAAGTCCACCGTCCCAATCTCGGCCGAATTGAGATATCGGATATTGGTGCGATCGAGGACCTTCACCCGAGGATCCGACGCTAATTTGGGATGAAGTTGGCCGTAGCCGACGTCGACCGCTATCACCGACGAAACCCCCACATCTAGGAGGCATTCGGTGAAGCCTCCGGTTGAGGCTCCAGCGTCTAGGGCTGAGAGACCGGCGACGTCTATCTCGAACGTTTTGAGAGCTTCTTCGAGCTTGAAATATCCACGACCAACGTGTTCCGGACCCGCAATCTCAATTGGTGTTCCGGTGTCTACCAATGAGGCCGGTTTCGGTGTGGGGATACCTCGTACGATCACTTGACCTGACTCAATCATCTCAGTTGCTCTGGATCGAGACGCTGCCAAGCCTCTTCGAGTTATTTCCAGATCGAGACGGCGCCTGGTCAGATTTCCTCCCCGTCGAGTAACTGGCCCAGCGTTTCCGCGAGGCGAGCAGCCGGCTTGGCCGCCTCCGCCGCATCGAGTCGGGCGATCTCATCCCCCAACCGCTCGGCCTCGGCGAAGAGATCAGTAGTCTTAGTTTCCACCCCGAGGTCCGCTTCGGGATTGTCAGTTCCATTCATATCGGCCATTATCGCGGAAGCTAGCGACAGGAATCCTCTTTTGATCCCTATCCATGATGAGAATCCTCAGGGAAGTCGAGCGGTGGTCACCTTCTTGATCATCATCCTTTGCGCCGTGGTGTACCTGTTGCTGCAACCTCGCGGCGACATTCAAGAACAGGAATTCCTTTATCGAACTGCCGCGATACCGTGCGAAGTCACTACCGGAGACCCCCTGTCGTTCACGGAGACACAGACGGGGATTTGTGCCGATGACGATGAGACTCCCCTCTTCCCCCACAAATCCACCTGGATCAGTCTTGTAACGACGATCTTCCTTCACGGCGACCTCTTCCATTTGATCTCGAACCTGTGGATCCTGGCGATTTTCGGGAACAACGTGGAGTTCGGTCTTGGGCGACTTCGTTTCATTTCGTTTTATGTGTTTGCCGGGATAGGAGCCTCGCTCGCCCACGTCTTTGCCAATCCGACAAGCACCATCCCATTGGTTGGAGCCTCCGGAGCGATAGCTGGGTTGATGGGGGTCTACTTGGTTTTCTACCCGAAGAATCGAGTGGTCACGGTGATCCCGCCTTTTGTCTTCTGGCCTTTTCACCTCCCCGCTGTTGTCTTCTTGGCATTCTGGTTCATTGGCCAATTCGGGCTTGGTGCGACCAATATTGCATGGGAAGCCCATGTGGGCGGGTTTGTCTTGGGAGTCCTCTATGCCTTGTTCCTGCGGGGTTCTCGGCGGGTGATCACAGGCTATAGATGAGGTCGCCGATTGTGGGGATGACCAAATCGGCCCTTGACCCTTCGGCTTCTTTTGCAACCCCGGTGAGCACCAGAACAGATCGCCACCCCTCCGCGTAAGCCATCTCCAAATCTGTCTCCGGACGGTCGCCTACGACAGTTATCGGAGAACCTTCTGCCCGAGAGCGAATCAGGTCTCGCATCGGCCTGTGGGGTTTCCCTGCGCACTCGGCTTCTCTCCCGCTTGCTGTTTCGAGAAGTGCGACGATCGACCCCGCGCCAGGCATTTCGCCCCGTGGAGTTGGGAAAGTCACATCTCGATTGGTCGCAACGAATCTCGCACCTTCCCTGAGAGCCAACGTGGCTATAGCCAGCTTGTCGTATGAGAGATCGACATCAAGGCCGACCACCACTAGATCGGGGAGAACGCCTTCAGGAGTCTCTCGAATTCCCAGAGGCACTAGCGCCTCATGCACTCCGAGTCCGCCAACGATGAGGGTCCGTGCGTCTGTCGGGCCGATCAACATCGCTGCAGCCTCTGCTGAGTTTAGGACTTGGCTCTCTGACGCTTCGAAGCCGGTGAGTCGACTGATCTTTTTTCCGATATCGCCCCGCGTTCGAGAGGAATTGTTGGTACAGAAGACGATTCTATGGCCCGCCCGGTCTAGGAACCGGAGGGTCTCCCCCGCACCAGGGAGGACTTCGTC
>CAYTVW010000260.1:326-2746 GCA_964441865.1 uncultured Acidimicrobiaceae bacterium | reverse complement strand
ATGATCGTCTCGAGGATCGCGGCCGTGCCCTCTTGAGCCGCGCGTGCAGGAAGGCGCACGGGCAGATCGTCGAGCAGATACTTGAACTGGAGATTTCTGATGCCCGTAGATTGGACTTGGTATCGCTCGATGAGGCCGCTTTCATAGACTGCGCGCAGGTACCAATACAAATAGGCGGGTGAAATGCGTTTATCGTCGGGCACCAAACGCTTGCAGAAGCTTGCACACATAACTGGTCCATCGAATGCCCCCAGCACGGACTCCTCGATTCGGAGAACCCGCCCGACGGGCTGGTCTGTGCTTCCGCCCGAAGATTCCATGATGATGTCGCCCGCTCCGAGCGCCCGGCTACGGAGGTTCGACGGCTTGTGAAACCGGGCTGGTACTGACCCAGTGATTCGGAACTCGACACCTTCCATATCAGTCCCTCGGATCACTGCAGCTGGTTCAGTGTGGGATTCGTCCGGCTGTTCTTCGCCCCAACCACCACCGATGTAGGACGAAAGGACCGACCGTAGCGGCACCACGTCATCCATCGATCACGCCTGCAATCATCGACTCGATCTTCGGTACCAGCACGGCGTTGCGCTTACTCAGATCGGAGAACTGGGTGGCGAGCGAGTTCAACTGTCGTGAGAATTCGGCATGTGAAAGTTGCTCAGGCGGCTTGATGTCGACATACCGGCCGGGGTTGAGGCTCCAGCCTTGGGCTTCGATCTCGTCTACCGTGGCGACCGCGCAGAGGCCGGGTACGTCTGTGTAGGTCTTGTCGCCGAAGTGTTCGGCCAGCAGGTCGTCGCTGCCGTCGATCAGCTCAGGCTCTTCACCACGCCACAGCCGGACGATGTTGGCGAGGAACTCGGGCTGCTCGGGAGGGAAGTCGCGATGCGCCCGGTCGATCGGTCGGAAGATGTGGCGGGCGTCGACGAACAACACCTGGTCGGCCCGTTCGGTTTCCTTCTTCCCTTTGTCGAGGAACCAGAGGGTGACGGGGAGGGTGACCGTGTAGAAGAAGTTGGGCCCGACCGCCACCATCACGTCGACCTGGCGGTCCTCGATCAGCTTGCGGCGGATCGCCAGTTCCGAATGCCTCGCATCCGAGGCCGAGTTGGCCATAACGAACCCGGCCCGTCCCGTGTCGTTGAGGGCAGATGAGAAGATCTGGATCCACAGATAGTTGCCGTTGTCAGTCGACGGGATCCCATAGGGGTACCGCTTGTCGTCTTTGACCCGATCCTTATCGACACCGTTGACATTGAACGGCGGATTCGCAATCACGAAATCGAAACGGCCCACCGAACCGTACGGGTCCTCGTAATAAGTGTTCGAAGGGACAATCTCACCACCGAGCCCGTGCACAGCCAGGTTCATCTTGGCGAGACGAATAGTGTCTTCCTTCATCTCTTGACCGAAAATCGAAATCTCAGAAGTCGGATTCTTCTGATGCTCCTCAACGAACCGGGCCGACTGCACGAACATGCCGCCCGATCCGCAGGCCGGGTCGAGAATCCGGCCATTGAAAGGCTCGATGACGTCGACAATTAGCTTGACAATCGAAGTCGGAGTGAAAAACTCGCCACCCCGATGACCCTCCGACATGGCGAAGTTGCCCAAGAAATACTCGTAAATCTTCCCGAATGCGTCACCTTCTATGTCGTCCGGGATTGACCCGATCAGACGCAACAACTCGGCCAACACCGAATTGTCGAACCGGGCATAGTCACGGGGCAGGACACCTTTAAGGTCAGGGTTGTCGGCTTCGATAGTCTCCATCGCCCGGTTCAAGGCAGCCCCAATGTCCGACCCTTCGGGCAAGCCCTTCAAATACGAGAACCGGGCCGTCTCCGGAACATACATGACACCCCGAGCCTGATAGTCGGCCTTGCCGATCTCCCGCCGACTGGTCGCCTTCCCTTCCAACTCCTTCTCCAGCTGACTGAACCGCACATCCGCATACCGCAAAAAAATCAGGCCAAGCACCGGAATCGAATACTGCGACGCCGCCAACGACGAATTCGCCCGCAACTGATCCGCCGCCTTCCACAGACGATTCTCCAACGCCCTCAACTTCTCCGATTCAGTCACGGCTCTCTACCCCTCCGTAGGCGGTCTTACAACCCGGCAGCCGTTATGGGCCACCAGCCCATCCAACTGTAACGCGCTATGCACCAACGGCGCTGGCCAGTTGTCACGGTCTCCAAACGTGTCACAACGGCCCCGGACTTCCCACGACGAGGCATCAGTTGACTCGTCGGCCATCGCGAAGCGTCGGAAAGCCCGGCGTCTGCCAACCAGAAATGTTGCGCGCAACTTCCGCGCCGCGCGGCGTTGCAAAACAACATTTTTGTAATTACAGTAGTGGGATACTGGGATTAGTCCCATTTGTCCCGAGGTGATCCAATGCTCGACAACAAAGAAAC
>CAYTVW010000260.1:0-316 GCA_964441865.1 uncultured Acidimicrobiaceae bacterium | reverse complement strand
AACAGGCGACCAGCAGCTTCAGGACCAGATTGACCGGCACATCCGCGCAGCCAGTTTGCGAATGGGCGAGATCGAGGATCGAATCCAAGGCCTTCGCGACGAGCGAGACCAGCTGCTTCGTTCGGTTCAGAACGCGCTCGGCCTCTTCAACGACTTATCAGGCCAACCGCATTCGTTGGCAGCAAAGCTCTCGATGACCCGCCCAGAAGCGCGGCCAAGCCCACGCCGGGAAACCTTGCTCTCCATTCTTGAAGAGGCAGGGCGACCCTTGAACCTACGCCAGTTGGTCGAGCGAATGGATGACCCGCCTCAGAGC
>CAYTVW010000259.1:0-2761 GCA_964441865.1 uncultured Acidimicrobiaceae bacterium | reverse complement strand
GCTGTGATGGTTGACATGATCAGTCCTGCGGCAGTTGAACCACTACTTTGACAAGAGTACCGCGCCACGGCTCGCTATTGAAGACGATTGACTGCCGCTTCCCATCAAACACCACTTGGGCTGAGCCACTTCTCACTGTCACCGAACCCCCCGTCTGCGTTACGGCCTCTATCGTGTCAGACAGGCCAGCTCCGCGCCGGTTCACCCCGAACCGAGTTGCACCGTATTCACTGGCTCGAACAATCGCTTCCGCGTCGTCTTTCAGGTCAGGGTATTCGTCGGTAAGAGTTGCCAAGATCCCCACACCTCCGTCGGCAACAGCGAACTCGATTTGTTCCTGCTTCCCATAGAGCTGCGCAGCGAGGACCCCGCCGGCTTCCCAATTCGAATGGGTGGTCGCGTTGTCGCAGATCTCCCAGGCCCCTGATTCCACGATCCACTGAATCTCGGGGTTCACCCTCGAAGCAACCAGTTGTCTCCGGACCAGATCGCAGAGCTTTTCGATTTCGAACTTCCCGGTGAAGAACGCCAGTTCGCATAGAGGAGCGTCATGATGCCTCACAGAGCCAAGCCCGGAGACACCTGGCTCTATCGACTGCAGGACCGTGTCAACATTCATTCGGCCGAGATAGTTGCGAGTGTCCTGACTGCTCGGCCAAGTCACTTGAAGTCTGGAAGCATCCTTGGCAAGACAGGCGAGACCAACCAGTCCGGACGGTCGGAAGAACTCCGCTTGGCTCATATCTAGCGACAGTGTTCGATTCGCAGGGACCGACGGAATCGCCCCCATGTCAACGTTCCGATCTAGAACGACTTCCACGGAACTGTCGCGCGTCACCGGCATACCCCCACTGGTCGCAGGACGAAGCGCTTCAGTGAGTCGTTTTTGCCCTGTGCCACGAGGCAACTTTACCGAACAACTCCGACAGTTTCAGGCGTTCGCTTCGATAATCCTCACCGAAGACCCATCAGCAACATTGATGGTCCACCCCGGCCCCGCCCAAGGAGTGGTCGTCCCCACATCGGTCAGCTCCCATTCGAACGGGACCATGGCGTCACCTACCACATCGATTGAGGCGTCGGGCGGCACAGTGACCGTCCAAGTTCCAGAGATATCGAGAACCGAGTTGGAGCCAACAGCCAGTTTCAGGTCGCCTTCGCCATCCAATTTGAGTTCGTAGACGCTCATCGAACTCAGATCAACGTCGAGGTTGTCGGCCGAAAGGTCGAGACTCCAAATTGGGTCGGGTGAAAGTTCGATCGACCAGCCCCCAAAGTGGAACCAGGAGGAGTCGGTCCGTTCGGTCAGGATCACTTCGAGCGCTGGCCCTTCGATCCTCTCGTAGGCGCGGACCGCCCCAGCGCCTCCCCCGTTTCTGAACGGGACCGCCCGATAGGATGCGCCAGTTGTTCCCGAGCCGACAATCAGCTTTGAGTTGGCCAGTTCGGCTTTGAGGGTGACCTGAGCGAATTCGCCGATGGCGACACCCGTAACCCTGGCCTGGGCTGATGGGAGCGCCCGCCAACCGGATTGATGGAATCCGACCGAGAGAATCAGGATTGAGACACAGGTGAGTGTGGCAACAGTCCAAGATTTCGGTGTCTTTTGGAAGTACGCGAAGACGGCCATTCCGGCCGGGATCAGGAAAAGGGGCCATAGGGCGACGATGTCGAGGATCATCACCGGAGAGAAGAGTTTGAAGAGGACACCGACGATGAGGCCGAGGACTGACAGGCCCAAAAGCCCAACCGCCGTCCACATCAGAGTCTTAGGGTGTCTGGTCTTCATCGGTTGTAGCTTGCACCGAGGACTACCACGACGTCAACCTCGAAGTCGGCGGTTACGGCGGTGTTCCGTTCGATGTCGGCGTCGGGGACGAAGGCTGCGACCTGGTGTGCTTCGGTGAGGAACCCTTCCGCATACCAGACTTTCGAAGTCTCGATAAGGTCCCCGTAGTCGGTGGGCGTGACAGTCTGATACCCGGCTGCGGCTAGGTCGTCGGTGACAAGACCGGCGAGACCCTTGGTTCCTTCGCCGTTGAACACCATCACACGGACTTCTGATGGGTCTCTGGGGAGGAGCTCGGCGACGGTAGTGGTGGTGGCCTCCGTTGTAGTTGTCGTCGGCTGGGTCGTTGTCGTCGGCTGGGTGGTGGTTGTCTCGATTTTGGTCGGGTCAGTGGTGGACGGGTCCGTGATGGGGGCGGTCGTTGTCGGGTCGTTGTTGGCTTGCGCCGACCGGAACGCCTTCCCCACCCCGTAGGTGAACAGCCCTGACACGACGACGATTAGCAGGAACATGAAGACGTCGACCGCCGATCGGGTTGCTGCGTGACGACCCCCGTTCATCCCACACCCACCATTTTGCGGAGCCGCCGGATTGTTAGTGGATCATATTGGGCTGCTTCGGCTGATCGGATCAGTTGGCCGAGCCGGGTGTAGTAGTCCTTGGAGCTGATCCCGAGGATCTCGGTGACCGTCATGTCTTTCGGTTCGGGGAGCCGAATGCTCCACCGTTCAAAATCTATTATCTGACGGTCTCTTAGGGTGAGCATTTCCAGCAAAGGGTATCTTCGGTTCCTCCAATCCCCTGGCTTTTCGGCATCTCTCACCGTTTCCGAGCTGCCGTTCTTGCTCGGTCCCCTTGGTCCCCCCGGCTTCGCCGGGGGGAAAGTACTTCTTCGTCGGTCCCCCCAGTCGCAGACTGGGGGGAAAGTACCGCAAGGGTTCGCTTCGCGAACCCGCAGGGGTAGGGGGGCTG
>CAYTVW010000258.1:0-2778 GCA_964441865.1 uncultured Acidimicrobiaceae bacterium | reverse complement strand
CCCACGCCCGACTCCGACGGATCCATTACTCCATCCTCATCGGTGTCAACGAACACGAACCCAGACACAGTGCCAGTACCTGGATCACCCAACTCCGCCAACACCAATGCTCGCGTCCGACCCGAAATCGCCAACGCACCGACCGGAATCGTTGCAGCCGCATCTGCCACTATCTCGTCCCCGGCTTTCGGCAGTATCGCGGTCCAGGAATCTGACACGGTACCCAGCGACTCCACTACGCCACTGCCGAGCTCAACGAAAGCGCGCCGAGGACTCCCAGTCAATGACCGACCGATACTCTTCTCCCAATCGGCCGCCGGGGACGGCCCCGACTTGTCAACCCAACCGAAACCAGGCTGAGCTCGCTTCCCAACCGATCGGACTCCGTCAACATTCGCTGAAACCGACGGGGACTCCTCTGACACCGTCAAGAGATGGACCCCGGAGTCCTCCCAATTCAGAGTCCCCGCCGCGGCCGGTGGGATATTCACCGTCACCGCCGTCAACGAAAACACCAGACCAAGCAAAAGCGAATTACGCCAATTCGAAGACATTGCCCCGCATCTCCCTTTTCCCAGCCCCAGGTCAGTGACACGAGGCACCAGAAATGACGTAAAGACCCTAATCCGCTGCACACCCGGGCAAAACCAAACAGGCCAATTCACGGATGATGGTTTCACAACCCCCCAAAATGACTAGACCCCTCCCCTGAATGGTTTCGGCGGCCCTAGAAGGGCCGCCGAAACATGAAACGAGCCGAAAGGTCTTGCGGTCAGTCGACGCCCAATAGGGCTATTTGACGATACCGGTGATGTCCTCGATCTTCCCCGCCTCGACCTTGATGCCCGGGCCCATCGTCGAAGAAACAGTGATCCCCTGGAAATAGCGACCCTTCGAAGAAGCCGGCTTAGCCCGCTCAACCTCAAGAACCAAAGCAGCCAGATTCTCCACCAGTTGCTTCACCTCAAAGGAGGCCTTACCAATCGGAGAATGAATATTCCCGTGACGATCGTTGCGGTATTCGATACGTCCACCCTTGAACTCAGAGACCGCCTTCCCAATATCGGCGGTGACAGTACCGGCCTTCGGGTTCGGCATCAGGCCCCTCGGCCCAAGGACTCGACCGAGCTTCCCGACATGAGCCATCATGTCGGGAGTGGAGATAGTGAGATCAAAGTCGAGGGCTCGGCCACCCGCCAGCTCTTCCACTAGCTCCTCTCCGCCGACCAAGTCGGCGCCCGCATCGAGAGCTTCCTTGTGTCTGTCAGCCGGAGCGAAGACCGCGACCCGGACCGTCTTCCCAGTCCCGTGAGGGAGCGCCACCGTCCCCCGGACAAGCTGGTCGGCCTTCTTCGGATCGATCCCCAACTTGAACACTGCGTCAATGCTCTCGTCGAACTTGGCAGTCGCCATACTCTTGGCGAGCTCGATCGCCTCGGTGATCGGATACGTCGAGTGCTTGTCGTATTTGCTGGCGGCTTCGGAGAGCCGCTTACCGAATCTAGGCATGATTCCTCCTGTGGTTCAGGCGACGGTGCCCCGTCTCCCACCTTCTCTTTTTTCTAACCCTCTACCGTGATTCCCATCGAACGGGCGGTCCCCTCGATGATCTTCATTGCCGCATCAATGTCGTTGGCATTGAGGTCGGGCATCTTGACCGTGGCGATCTCTTTGACCTGAGCGCGAGTCACCTTCCCGACCTTCTCCTGGTGCGGGACCGCCGAACCCTTCTCGACTCGGGCGGCCTGCCTGAGAAGAGCGGGAGCCGGAGGGGTCTTCAGAATGAACGTGAAGCTGCGATCCTCATAAATGGAGATCTCACAGGGGATGA
Source organism: uncultured Acidimicrobiaceae bacterium (assembly GCA_964441865.1). Lineage (GTDB taxonomy): Bacteria > Actinomycetota > Acidimicrobiia > Spongiisociales > ZC4RG35 > CAYTVW01. The sequence continues at coordinate 947 of CAYTVW010000258.1, read as the reverse complement.
TGGTCCCCCTCTGGTTAGCAGTCGCGTCGTTATAGGACTTGACAAAGTCCATCAGATTGATGCCGTGTGGCCCCAAAGCCGTACCGACGGGAGGAGCCGGAGTGGCCTGGCCCGCGGGTAGCTGGATCTTCACCACTGCGGCCAGTCGTTTCCTACCCATGATCTATTCCTGTTCTTTCCTTGAGTATCAGTTCTTTTGAATGTCGTCGAAACCGAGTTCGACCGGAGTGTCCCGACCGAAAATGCTTACCAGCACCGTCACCTTCGACTGGTCAAGATCGATCCCCTCAATCTTCCCGTTGAAGTCGGCGAACGGCCCGGTGTTGACGCGAACAATCTCGCCAACTTCCCATTCAGGCTTGAATCGAGGCTTCGGCTTATGAGTCTCTTTCTGGAAGCCCAAGAAGCGTTCCACCTCACGCCGGGAAAGGGGGGTCGGCTTATTACTCCCGCCGACGAATCCGGTAACGCCGGGCGTGTTCCGCACCGCATACCAGGAGTCGTCGGTGAGCTCCATTCTCACAAGGATGTAGCCGGGGAACACCTTCCGAGGAACCGTAACCTTCTTCCCGTTTTTGATCTCCACGACATCTTCCATAGGGATACGAACCTCGAAGATCCGATCCTCCATGTGCATCGAACGGATTCGGGTCTCCAAGTTCACTTTCACTTTGTTCTCGTATCCCGAATAGGAGTGGATAACGTACCAATCCCCGGGGAGATCGTAAGGACTGATCGCGGGCGGTTCTTCGCCCGGATCCAGTTCCTCAACCACGTCAGCCATTGATTCCTCCGAGCAACTTGACGACCCCGGTAACAAAACCGAAATCGAGTGCGAAGATTAGAAGGGTCAGAGCGACACTGGTGATCAGTGTCACTGCAGTGAACGCTTTAAGTTGTTCGAGGGTCGGCCACGAAACCTTTTTCAGTTCGACCTTCACCTCTTC
>CAYTVW010000257.1:0-2782 GCA_964441865.1 uncultured Acidimicrobiaceae bacterium | reverse complement strand
GTTGACCCCTACGATCAGTTGGCTGTTCGCCAGCTGAAGCTGACGATGAAACTCACCCTCTGTGAGACGAGTGTTGACTAGCTCACAGATTCCCCCGACACGCCATATTGCGAAGATTGCGAGAGCAGAATCGATCTGGTTCGATGCCCATACGGCCACACGATCGTATCGCCGAATCCCAAGATCCTTAAGCCCGCCTGCCATCGTCGAAACCCGTTCATCCGCCCGGGCGAAAGTGACGGACGATCTGGGAGCTTCGATAAACAGATGGTCTGGCCGTTCCTCGGCGGCTTCCCGAAGGAAATCTCTCACTACCAACAAACTAGCGGGACTCTCGGCAAGACGTGTTGATTCCAGAAACCTGGCTTTCTTCAAGTGAACCCTCAACTGTCCTGTTCCCGACAAAGGACGCTGAGCAGTGGACCCGACCCCAGCCTATTCAACGGTCTCTGCCCCCAACCTCCGATCAGACAAGAAAGTCACTCCCCTCCAAGACTCCGAGCCCAGCGCCGCCGAGGGAACAGCTAGGCGAGAGAACGGTGCATGACCAAGTACGTGACTGCAGCGATCGTGCGCATCCCTGAGGGATCGTTGACTCCCCTACTCTGGGCTCGGTGAAGAACGACTCGAGAAATGTATGGATCGTCGCTGCTCGACCAAGAACCCTTCCGGCTGCAATCGCACCCGTTCTTGTGGGATCAGGATTGGCATCCTGGGACAAAGTCTTTCGTTTCGACGCATTCTTCTGCGCACTTCTCGCCTCCTGTTCTATACAGATTGCGGCGAACTTCGCCAACGACGCTTCCGACGCAAAACGGGGCGTGGATTCCGACCGAGTCGGGCCTCCTCGTATGGTCTCCTCCGGCGTGATCTCCTCCACGACCATGTGGAAAGCGACCGTCTTGGTCCTGATCCTTGGATGCGTTGCTTCTCTTCCCTTGGTAAGAATCGCCGGGTGGCCGGTGATAGCAATAGGAGTTGCTTCGGTAGTCGCAATGCTCACTTACGTTGGTGGCCCTCTCCCCTATGGATACAGAGGTTTCGGTGAGATCTCAGTGTTCATATTCTTTGGCCTGGTGGCAACAGTCGGGACTCGATTTGTCCACAACCCCACCATCCCCACCTCAGCCTGGTGGCTAGGTTCCGTCATGGGCTTAATGGCATCAGCGATACTGGTCTCAAACAACCTGAGGGATATCGAGCACGACGCCCAATCTGGGAAGCGAACCTTGGCCGTAATCCTTGGCGGAAACAGGACTCGTCTCCTTTACCAGGTCCTCCTTACTGCCGCGTTCCTGATTATTGGAGTCTCTGCTGCGATCGAGACAACACCTCGCCCGACCGCATTGGCTTTGGTATCAATACCGATGCTCCGACCATTGTTCAGGACAGCCAGATCGGAGGCTAACCCGGTCAGGCTGATCGGCCTTCTCGTCGCTACAGCCCGACTTCAACTCGTGGTCTCAGCGTTGTTGGCCGCCTCCTTGATCCTCAGCTAACTCGGGTTCAAAGACCGACGATCCCCACCAAGCTTCCGGACTGTGATATTGCCTTGACCAAACGGAAACCGGTCAGCAACTTCCGTCACGCATGCACTCTGTGACCTTGATCCACAGCAGAATTCCGGTAGATATCCCCACAATTCCCACTGTCACCAACGCGCAGACGATCACTTTCTTGACGCGACTCCAGTCATCTCGGTGAAGATTCCGCATGTTGATTCCCATCCCGATTACCCCAAGCGGGATCCCGCTATACGGTTCGACGAAAGCCGCCGCCAGAGGACCGAAAGCCAAACCTGCATCAGCTCCTGAAGGGAAAGGAGTCTGATAGATCACGCGCCCTCGATTCAGCACCTTCGGGAAACCCGGGATGCCACCAACCAGTATCACTTCCTCGCGCCCGTTACGAAGAGGAACAGCCCACTTGGCTGCGCCCCGCTTCTCTGCCTTGACCCCATCCACAAGCACCCGGCGCGTTCCATACCAGGTCTCAGCGATTTCGACTACGCCGACCGAATTCTTGATCTCGATCGGGAAAGAGACTGCCATCCCGGATTCCTCCCAAAAATGTGCTTCGTCACGGAACCATAAGCGGCGATTGCTCCCCACTCCAGTTACCCCGCCCTGTGGGAGCGGCCGCCCAGACACTAACCCAAAACGTCGAGAATCGCTTCCAGCGAACCTCTCGGATTCTCCATCGGGAACAGATGACTTCCCTCAATCATCAACAAATCTCCACGCGGCAACCTCTCTGTGGTCGCTCTCGCCCATTTCTCTGAGACAATCGACGACTCGCTTCCGACCAGGATCCTCACGGGGACTCTGATCTCTCCAAGGCGTTGCCACGCTCCATGAGCCGCGGCCCCCGTCCAGACCTCAAGCTCCATCGCTGGATCACACGCCAACTCGATTCCCCCTTCGACGTCATGAAAACCTCGCTCAACATAGCCGTCCAAGGCCAATCGGTTCCACCGATCGAAAGGAGGCTTCGCCCCCAATTCTTCGCGAGCGGCATCGCGGGATGAGAACTGGCTCTTTCTCGACAAGACTTCTTCGGACACCAACGGAATCGTCCTCCGGGTGGGAGGCGGAACAAGGATCGGCTCTGCTGCCGCTATGCGAGTGAAGCATTCCGGATCAATGAGCTGGGCCAGTAGGACGGCCGTAGCTCCCATCGAGTGCCCAACCCCCACCACGGAGCCCCCCAATGTCCCCCGGACTGAAACGACGTCCCGAGCGATATCCCACCAAGAGAGAGGGTTTGAGGCCCTCCCAGAACT
>CAYTVW010000256.1:0-2806 GCA_964441865.1 uncultured Acidimicrobiaceae bacterium | reverse complement strand
GGTTGGTGATTCGAGAGTCTCTTCGAGTCCATTCGATCTCGTCGTAGGGGTCGTGTCCTGCCTTGGTGAACTTTCGCTGGATGCGAAGCCCGGTCGTTTCCATCACCAGATCTCCTTACACTCTCTGCTTCTCCGCCACCTGCCTAGTCACTGCCCAGAGCGTCGACAGGTTGCGCCTCTCCGTGACCCGGATGGTCTCCGGATCTTCGTTCCTGTCTCTTCTTATTCCGCCGTTGGGACGAAAAACCGAAAGAGACTCGCCCGACCCACAAGATGTTGTGGTTTGGTTTTCCGAACCACCAGATCTTGGGCCTGTATTACTAATGTAATTACAAAGTTGTCGTTCTGCAACGCTATCCGACCACTTTTTTCGCGACGGGTGTCGGCGAGGAATTCACCGGGGGAAGATGGATTCACCGTAGATGGCTATAGGGGGTGCGCGAAAACTCGTCAGCTAATGGAATTTCGCGACTACCGCGTCTTCACTGATTCGGCGACTTCTCCGGCCGAGACCATGGGGAGTTCCAAAATGAACCGAGGACTCGGGTCGCTCTGATAGGTGATCGAGCCGTTCATCAGCCGAGCCAACTGGAAACTCACATTCAGCCCCAACCCAATTGTCGGGGGTCTGCCCGGGTTAGAAGAGAACGCCGAATAGGCCTCGAAGAGATGTTCTTTCTGCTCAGCGCTCAAACCTGGTCCGTTGTCGGCGACTATTAGTTCCGCCGTATCTGTTGTGTTCCGAACGGTGACCTTCACTTCGTCACCACCATGGCGGTGAGAGTTCGTGATCAAGTTCCGGACAACCTGCCGGACCCTTCGTGGATCCGCCAATACGAGCGCCGGTTCTAGTTCGATGGTTGAGATCTTGAACGTGTATTCCTGTGGGAGGTCGGCCAGGACTTCTCTCACCTGATCGTCGAGACGCATCGGCTCCGGTATCACCGTGATCCCGACTTCTTGGACTCTGGTGGATACGAGAAGGTCTTCGATAATGTGGCTCACGTCCATCGATTGGCGTGCGATGAGGTCGATGAATTCGGTGACTTCGGCCTCGGTGAAATCGCTACGCCGGGTAGCGAGTTCGGAGCTCAAGCCCATGACCACTGCCATGGGAGTCCTGAGTTCGTGGCTGACGGAAGCGATGAATCGGTCCTTGGCAATCACCAAGCCCTCCAAAGCTTCTTGGTCCTTGGCTCTTTGGGCTTGGGCAGCGAGCATTCGAGCAACCGTCCCGATGGTTCGAATTTCACTCGGTGTCCAAGAGCGAGGTTCGAACGATCCGACTCCGACAATCGCGAGAATCCTGTTCTCGGCCAGAACAGGGAAGGCAATTTCGGCGTTAGTGGAGTCGTTGTTGGACGAGTAATACCTCCGTTCCCGGTCGGGTAGGTCGCGTACGTTGTCGAACACGTATGGGCGTCCGGCCGCCAGAGCTTCAAACGCGTAGGGACGAGCTGACCACGAGACCGGTTCGGCCGGAACCGTAGAGATCCCGCTCGAAGTTACTTCACTGGTCCTTCTTACCGCTGGCCCGACCAGTTCGTCATCGTAGAAGTCCGCGAGATAAGCGATGTCGGCCCCAACCGCTGTCCGGATGATCTCGAGAACGCCGGTGACTGGGTTGTCCTCGGTTTGTTCAAGGAGGGTTCTGGAAGCGTCGATGAGGGCAGTTTGAAGTTCGAGTGAGTGATCGCGTTGGCCGATCAGTTCATGGAGTCGAACGACGGTTTCCTCCCTAGCCCACCATGCGGCGATCATGTTGGCGATGGTGTTCAAAAGCGAAACGTCCTCAGTGCTCCACTGTTTTCGGCCGGCCAGCGAGAATGCGCTCACCATTCCGGACCAATGGCCGTCGACCATCACGGGGACGTCGATAGCCGCTTCGATCGGGCGGTTCAGTTCGAATCCGGCTCGATCAGGGTATGGAACCTCGGACCGTGATGTGAACGAGAAAACGCTCCCTGAGGAGATTCTCGTCATCATGTTGGGGAATCGGGACCAACTAAGGGAAGGCGGCGGAGACTCGACATCGGTTTCTCTGGTCGAAGCCCATCCCACCTGACGGGCCACCAGACCAGATTCGGGGATGTCTTCGTTCTTCCAGATCGCGGCCGCGTCTGCTCCGGTCGCCTCGGCGACCCTGAGCAGAGCGACATCGACCGAGGTTTCTTCACCCGGGACTAGCAAGGCGTTGGCGCACGCGAACAAGGCACGTTGGCGTTTCAACTGAGCGTTAGATGTCTCAAAAGAGCGGACCAACTCCGACTGTTGACGATCAATCTCCGATTCGGCTTCGCGAAGTCGATGGTTCACATCTCCCAGAGTCGAAACCACGAACGCCGAGAGAGCGACACCTATCCCCGTCCCGATTGCCAAACCCATATCTTGGTTGCCCAGATAGCTGGTGTACCCGATGACGGCGGCACCAGGAATCGAAGCGAGGAAAGCATGAACCGGACGGAAAGTCAGAGAAGTTGCAAGAGTGACAACCAGTAGAACGGATGAGGCAAAGATCCCAACACCGCCAGTTGGCTTGGTAATCAATAGGTAAACCATTAAGCCCAGGGCCGGTATCCCGGCACCAAGGCGTGCCACCCGACGACGCCTATCGAAGGCGGTTAGCCAGGTCTCGAGTTGTACGGACGCCTTCTTGCCGATTCCCATTGATCGTTCCGTCAGCTCTTCCTTTTAGTTGTATCGCCGTGGGCGCTACAACAATCGTGCCACATAACGCGCTCCGCGCTAGGAGAAGCTCCCCAGTTTCTTCAACTGAGGGCATCACCGTTCGCGCCCCTTGTCTCTG
>CAYTVW010000255.1:0-2836 GCA_964441865.1 uncultured Acidimicrobiaceae bacterium | reverse complement strand
CGTAATGAGGGCTGCCATTAGCAAAAGGTGGGCCGTCATAGAAAACGTATTCGCGATCGAAAGGGCGGGAGTCAACAGAAACTTGGAAAGCATCGATTCGATCCCACAGATCCAACACCTCGTTTTCGAGTGCTGGGAAGTCGACTTTAGGTTCGACTTTGCGGAACGAACTCACTTAACTCTCCTGTGATCGGGAAGGGTGATGCTACCGGCATCAAAACTGTCTCTAACCGGGATAATGGACTGATGGCGACTTATCTGCAATCTGATGGTGAAGGTACGGGAATCGATGTTTGGGTCGTGCCAGGGGCATCGAGGACGCGGATCGTCGGTCCTTACGGGGAAGCCCTGAAAGTGGCCGTAGCGTCTCCTCCCGAGGCGGGGAAGGCGAACAAGGCCCTTGTCAGATTGTTCGAGAAACGGCTCGGGTGCCGAGTAGAGCTGGTTGCTGGAGCTTCGGATCGTAGAAAAAAGCTGCGGGTTTCTGCCCCTCTTGACGAGGTGCGAGAGAAGCTTTGAAGACCTGACTGGAGAAGCAGTAAAAGCTTTTTGGAGAGAATTCTCAAGAATCGATTGGAACAGGGTTTCTTCCTGGTAATGTTCCGGCCCTTCAAATCTTAGGGAAGGCCGAAGTGGCTAGATCATTGGCCAAAACCACTCTTAATCGTTTCCGTACCCAACTGGAAGCCGAACGAGATCGGCTACTGGGGCTGATTGCCGAGCATCAGGAAGAAGTCGCGGAAGCTCGCCTCACTGAGACTTCCTCTGATCGGAGTCCCGATCCCGGGAGCGCTGAAGCCGGTTCGATGAAGTTTGAATACGAGAAAGAGCTCTCTCTTGAGAAGAATCTGGAGGATCTCGTGCAAAAGGTGGAAAGAGCGCTCGGGAGAGTCGCGGAAGGATCCTATGGGCTGTGTGAAAGCTGTGGGAATCCAATCCCGGTAGCTCGGTTGGAGGTACTTCCCTATGCCACCTTGTGTGTCTCGTGCGCTCAGAGATCCTGAGAAGGTATCTCCTCGGGATTGGGGTGATTGCGGGAGTCGTCCTGATCGACCTTCTGACAAAACGGTGGGCCGCTGGTTCGCTACCCGGTCGACGAGTCAGGGTTATTCCTTGGCTCCTCCACTTCACTTTCACTGAGAACTCTGGCGGCGCATTCTCCATGCTTCAGCAGGGTGGAGCTCTCCTCGGAGTTGTGGCGGCTGGAGCCGTTGTCGGGTTGCTGTGGATGCTCCACAAGGAATCTGCCACCTACGAAGTGGTGGGTCTGTCGATGATCGCCGGTGGAGCTCTGGGGAACCTCGTCGACCGGATCGCCCGAGGCGACGGAATTCTGGATGGAAAAGTCATCGACTGGATTCAGTTCCCAAACTTCCCGGTTTTCAACGTCGCCGATTCTTCGGTGACAATCGGTGTAGCAGTGCTAATCATCTCAACATGGATTCACGAGCGGAGATCGATAAGGATCGGCCCAGAAGAATGATCGTTCCGCCTGAGCTTGACGATCAGAGGGTCGACAAGACTGTCGCTGTGCTCGCCGGTGTGAGCAGAGCGGTAGCCCGAGAGATGGTGGACGGAGGCCTGGTAAAGGTAGACGGGATTCCGGTGGCAGCTCGTTTCCGCGTCTCCGCTGGGAATGAAATCGAAATCCCAGCTGTCCCAGCTATCCAGAGCGTCAAGGCTGAAGAAGTTGAGTTCGGGATTGCCTTCGAAGACGAATACTTGGCGGTTGTCGAGAAACCGACGGGGGTTGTGGTGCATCCCGGCGGAGGCATCCGACAAGGGACACTGGTGGCAGGCTTAATGCATCGATATCCGTCGATTGAAGGCGTGGGCTCTGAAGGGCGATGGGGGATAGTGCATCGGCTTGATCGTGACACTTCGGGTCTGATGGTGGTCGCCAAGACGAAGGAAGCATTCGAAGGTTTGGAGAGACTGGTCGCGGCGCGAAAGCTCAAGAGAACGTATCTGGCTTTGGCAAGTGGAGTCTTCCAGATACCGACGGGGACCGTCGATGCTCCGATCGGGACTGATCCGTCCGATCCAAGGAGGAAAAAGGTGATCCCGGGAGGGAGAGCTTCTAGAACCCATTATCGGGTGGTTAGGCAGTGGGAAGACGAAGATGTCGCGCTCCTAGAGGTGGAGCTCGAGACAGGTAGGACCCACCAGATCAGGGTTCATCTAGGTGCAATAGACCATCCTTTGATTGGGGATCCTTGGTATGGCCGTCCGACGCGGGTTTCAGCTCCTAGGACTTTCCTTCACGCGGCCCGGCTCTCGTTTCAGCATCCCATCACCGGCGATACCGTGGAATGCAGTTGTTCGCTTCCGGCCGATCTCCAAGCCGTTCTCGATGGGATTGGGGATGCTCAGAATGCCGAGGGTCCTTGATCGGGATAGGGTCTCAACGTGTTCTCGGATGGCCTTGGCTTGGATGGATCTGGATGGATTCGGACTAGGATCCGGTGACGGAACCCTTCCTTCAACTCTCGAACCGAAATGCCTGATGCCGCGTCCAAGAAGAACTTTTGCGATCATTTCTCATCCCGATGCCGGAAAGACGACGCTTACAGAGAAGCTCCTGCTCTACGCGGGAGCAATCAACGAGGCCGGGGCAGTCAAGGCTAGGGCAGGGCGACAGAAGGACGCCAAATCGGACTGGATGGAACTCGAACGGGAACGGGGAATCTCGATCTCTACGACTGTCCTCCAGTTTGAACATGAGGGGTATGTTTTCAACCTTCTCGATACTCCAGGACACCGGGATTTCTCTGAAGACACTTATAGGGTTCTCTCAGCAGTGGACGCCGCGATCATCGTTATCGACGCGGCAAAG
>CAYTVW010000254.1:0-2854 GCA_964441865.1 uncultured Acidimicrobiaceae bacterium | reverse complement strand
CCCCCGCCATCTGTTGTTTGAAGGATTCTCCAAATATCGCTACGAAGCTAACTAACGCGACTCCAATCATCAGAGCCGAAGCCGTCGCCGCAGTGCGTCGCGGCTGGCGACCAGTGTTTTCGCGGGCCAGCTTCCCTGTGATCCCGCGAAACGCATGGCCAACCGTCTTGCCGATAGGGGCGGCCAGGAGGGGAGCCAGGATCGAAATCCCCATGAAGAGTCCGAGGGATCCGACCAAGACCATGACCGTTGCGGAGCCAAAGTCTCCAAACAATCCGACCATTAGTACGGCCACAGAGAGCGTGATCACTATTGCCGAGGCAATTCCACGAGTTCGAAGAGCGGCCTTTGGAACACGGTATTCGTGTTCGCTCATGGCGGCCACTGGGGGGACCCGGGATGCCTTAATGGCTGGTAGGAGCGCCGAGACAATGGTGGCGGTGAGGCCAACGCTCATCGCGACAATGATTGTGCGCGGAATGAGGACTAGGTCACTTGAGGGCATCCCGAAGCTGTTTACCAAGCCACTCTGCAGGATGCTGGCCAAACCGACTCCGGCGGCGACTCCCAGAGCGGAGGAAATCACGGCTACCGCGGCTGCTTCGATGATCACGAGCCAGATGATTTGGGATCGGCGTGCTCCGATTGCCCGCATCAAGGCCAACTCACGGGTCCTTTGGGCAACGACGATACGGAAGGTGTTCTGGATAATGAATCCTCCGACGAACATCGCTACTGCGGCGAATGCGAGAAGAGCTGTATTCACGAAACCCATTTCCTCGGCGAATGCGGCGGTCACCTCATCGGATCGAGCCTGACCAGTGATCGCTTCGTACCCATCGGGTAGCGCCAGAGAGATCGCATCGCGGAGTTCTTCTGGGGTGACCCCTTCGATCGCACGAACAGAGATTTCTGTGACATAGCCTTCCAGGCCTAGGAGGGTTTGAGCTGTTTCGAAGTCCCAAACGGCCGCGGTGGCGCCCATCATTGAATCGGCTTCACCGAAGCTGGCGATTCCCACAAGCTCGTAGCTGGATGCTCCCGAGAGGGTTGACACTTGGATTGAATCTCCGAGTTCGAAACCGTGGTTTCGGGCTGTGGCCGCGTCGATCAGCACTTCTTGTGGCGAAGTAGGGGGACGGCCGTCTCCTTCATCGATCCGGAAACACGAGAGGTACTCGGAAGTCACCCAAGAACCACCGAGGGTGGGTGGGCCTTGGCCACCGATCGGTTCGCCAGAAGGCGAGATGATCTGGCTCATCCCCCAGATTTCACCTTCGCTCTCGGCCACGACGTCGAGGGCGGCGAGATCCGAGACGATCGTCTCAGGGATCTTCCCGGTCTCGAACCCGTTATCCGATCCAACCTGTCGAACACTTACATCGATCTGGGAGTAGACACCGTTGAAGAGATCGTCGAATCCTCCCGATATGGTGTCGGTGAAGACATAAGTTCCCGCAACAAAGGCCACGCCCAAGACTATGGAGATGGCCGTGAGGGTCAAGCGGAGTCGATGAGCAATAACGCCTTTGAGGGCAGTACGAATCATCTCAAACCCCCAGAGTCTTCATATAGTCGAGGACCGAAATGGGTGTGGGGTCTTCGTGTCCGCCCACAACCCGGCCGTCCGCCAAAAACACCACACGGTCGGCGTATCCGGCGGCCTGAGGGTCATGAGTAACCATCACGATTGTCTGGCCGAAGTCGTTGACGGCTTGAGCCATGAACGAAAGAAGCTCCGAGCCAGAAGTGGAGTCGAGGTTCCCCGAGGGTTCGTCGGCAAAGACAATTCTGGGGCGAGTCGCCAAGGCACGGGCGACGGCGACGCGCTGTTGTTGTCCACCCGAAAGCTCGGATGGCCGGTGATGAAGACGGTCTCCAAGCCTGAGGACGGTGACGATCTGATTCAGCCACCCCTCGTCGGGACGCTGACCGGAAATCAGGAAAGGCAGGACGATGTTCTCGTGGGCAGTGAGCGTTGGGACCAGGTTGTATGCCTGGAAGACAAACCCCACTTGGTCACGGCGAAGCTCAGTCAGTCGGCGATCGTTCAGACTCCCTAACTCGGTGTCACCTATGGAAGTCGATCCCGAGTCGAGAACGTCTAGTCCGGCCAGAGTGTGAAGGAGGGTTGACTTTCCTGACCCGGACGGTCCCATGATCGCTGTGAAATGTCCCTCTTCGAAGTCTATGGAGACTCCATCGAGAGCGCGAACGATCGCTGATCCTGAACCGTAGGTTTTCACTCCGTCGCGCATCGACGCGGCGAGGACTGCAGTTGGACGGTCAAGTGTCAATGTCATTTGTTTCTTTCCTCTGAAAAGGGGGCTGTGTGTCCCGGCTCGAACCGGGCGCATGTAGAGAATCTCGGATTTCGGGGTTCGGCGCTATCGGGTATGTCCCGGTGTCGTCCCTGAGTCCCTCAGGGATCAATAGGGGATGGGGGAACGGGCCGGGCCACGAAGGTGCCTAACAAGCTTAGCTATCATGCGAGCCATGCTAGTGGCTCGTGACGGGTAGCGCAAGACAATTCCGACTAGGAAGGCCAAAGAGGATCGATTGCGGATTGGTTAGGGAGGACGCGGGCAGCTAGAGGTAGGTTAGGAGCCGATAAAGAGCGATAGCCTCAGCGGTAGTTGGTGGTCATGAAGAACCCCGCTCCGATCATCACTAATCCGATCAGAATGGGGGTCCGATCCCAGGAAGAGATGAAGTGGGGGAGAACAACCAACACGACTCCTAAGCCAAGGAGACCGAACATGGTCCAGACGTACCATCTGGGTGAAGGACCCTTGGCAGCGATTTCCGCTTGTGCGGGTTTGGACGGGCGGGTTGCTGTTGGTGCTTTGGGCTT
>CAYTVW010000253.1:0-2873 GCA_964441865.1 uncultured Acidimicrobiaceae bacterium | reverse complement strand
GACTCGACCAACTCAGGGATCGCCGCCAGCATCTTCGCCTCAGGCAGCCGAATACCTATGACCCCCGTTGAACAAACCAAGACCTGTTCGGGATCACATCCCAGTAGTTCGGCGACTCTCCCAGTGGTCGAGACTGAGACTGCCATCCCTCCAGCACCCGTCGAAGCGTTTGCCCCACCCGAGTTGAGGAGAACGGCCCGAGCCCTCCCGGATCCCACCCGAATCTTTGAGAGTTGGACCGGGGCCGCGGCGGTCTGCGACGTTGTGAATACGGCGGCAGCGACCGCGAGGTCGTCGGCCACCACCAGCGAAAGGTCCAGGTCATCGGATTTCTTGATCCCCGCCGCTACCGCCGCCGCCTTGAATCCTTTTGGTCCGACCACACTCATGGCATCCACCCCGAATTCGAAAGACCCGCGTCCTCTGGAAGCCCGAGGATGATGTTGGCGACCTGAACCGCCTGGCCAGCCGCTCCTTTGACGAGATTGTCGATAGCACCCTGGGCAATGATCATTCCGTTCCTATCCAAGAATGCTGTGACCAAAGCCCGATTCGAGCCAACCACCCATCTGGTCTGAGGTGGCCCATCGATTACTTCAACAAACACCGAATCCTCGTAGGCAGCTTTTAGGGCTTCACGGAGATCGGCTTGCGTGACTCCTTGCACCCCTGGAACGGTGATGGTTGTGAGCTCGCCCCTCTGAATCGGGATCAGATGGGGCGTGAATACCACCGGATATGTGAACCCGGTCGACAACTCGATCGCCATCTCTATTTCGGGCCGGTGCCGATGAACCGTGAGGTTGTAGGCCTGGACACCCTCGGCTATCGCGCCGAACATCAGGCTCTCTTTCAGCCCCCTCCCCGCTCCCGAAACACCAGAAAGGGCGTTCACGATGACCGTGCCGGGCGCAACCAAACCCGCCTTGATGAGCGGCACCAGTGGGAGGAGCGTTGCCGTGGGATAACACCCAGGAACCGCGACTTTGGTCGCCCCTGCCAGATCGAAAAGCTCCGGGAGTCCGTAGACCCATTCGGTCAGTTCTCCCGGTAAGGGATGCGGAGCCCCGTAAGCGTCTTGATACCGTTCATCTGTGTCCATCCGGTAATCAGAGCCGAGATCGACAACCTTGCTCCCCCGGCGAGCTAACTGATCGCCGAGTTCCCAGGAAGCCCCGTGCGGCAGGGCCAAGAACACAAGATCTGTTTCGGGGATATCACCGAGATTGTGCGATCCGAGTGGCCGAAGCGGGTTAGCGAGCTGGGGGTGAACGTCTCCAAGGCTGCCCCCCGCATGGGAGTGCGCTCCCAAATAAACCAGATCGAGGCCATCGTGAGCATCTACGAAACGGACAACTTCGCCTCCGGCGTACCCCGACGCTCCAAGAACGGCGACAGAAAAGCCCACGATTCGTACCTCCAATTCAGAATGGTCGGAGCATTATACGCATATGCGCATAACTTTTGGAAACTGTTTTTCCCCGTTACGGCGCGGATGACAATTCGCCGGGCATTCACACTGAGTTCCGCCTAGAAAACGGGTCCGGCTTGAGCACATCGAGCACCGACAGTCACCCTGGAATCTCACTTAACTCCCCGAACAAGACTCACAAGGAGGCGGGACCGGGATCTTCGATCCCCTTATCCAACGCCCACTCCCTCACCATCGCAAAAGCCTCGGCTTCGTCGTATTCCCCCTGGTCGATACGCCTCTCCAAAAGGATCTTCATGATTTCACCTACGAGCGGACCCGGGGTGATCTTCAGATAGTCGATGACCTGTCTCCCGTCAATAGGGGGACGAAGCTTCTCGATCTCTTCGCGTTCTGCCAACTCCTCGATTCTTTTCTCGAGTTCGTCGATCCGCCTCTGAATCGTCCGCGCCCTTTTGGCATTTCCGGTAGTGACATCGCATCGGACCAGCTTGTTCAGATCTTCCAGGAGTGGGCCCGCGTCCCGCACATAACGACGGACCGCCGAATCGGTCCAGCCGAACTTGAGAGTGTGCGGCCTCATATGAAGAAACACGAGTTGGGCCACGTCGTTCGTGAGCTCGTTGGGGTACTTCATCGCCCTCATCCTCTGTTTGGTCATCCTCGCTCCAACAACCTCGTGATGGTGGAAAGTCACGCCCTCTGGGCCAAAAGAACGCGTGTCAGGTTTGGCGATGTCGTGAAGCAGGGCAGCCAAACGGAGGCGCAGATTCCCGCTGTCGGCATTCTGTACGACCGCGATCGTGTGCGCGAGAACGTCTTTGTGGAAATTCACCGGATCCTGCTCCATCGACAGTCGGCTCAACTCAGGCATGAAGTGGTCCGAAAGACCGGATTCAACGAGGCCCCACAACGCGGGCCCCGGATCGGGAGCGACAATCAGTTTCGAGAATTCGTCTCGGATCCTCTCGGCCGAGACAATCTCAATCCGCTCGGCCATATCCCTGACAGCAGCTATTGCGTCATCGGCAGGCTTGAAACCGAGAGAGGCCTGAAACCGGAAAAGCCGAAGCATCCGAAGAGGGTCATCCGAGAACGCTTCGTGCGGATCGAGCGGCGTTCGGAGAGTCGACTGCGCCAGATCCGTCATCCCACCGGAAGGGTCAATCAGTTCGGTGTTCGGGACCTGCAACGCCATTGAGTTCACCGTGAAATCGCGTCTTGAAAGATCTTCCTCGATGGTGTCGGAGAACGAGACCTCCGGTTTCCGAGAGTCGACCCGATAGACCTCAGAGCGGAAAGTCGTTATCTCAAAAGTCTGGTCGCCCTTCCTCACTCCAATCGTCCCGAAACGCTCCCCCATCGTATAGATAGCGTCGGCCCAATCCTCGACGATCGCCTTGATCACCTGATAGGCTCCGGTCTCTTCGGTGACGTAAGG
>CAYTVW010000252.1:390-2899 GCA_964441865.1 uncultured Acidimicrobiaceae bacterium | reverse complement strand
TCTGCGTTTTTGTCGGTTAATCACCATCCTGCAGGCTTCCGAATAGTCCCGTTGTCGTCCTGGAGTGTTTCGGGCAACTGACACGAGTGCAGCGTGGATCGCCTGAGCTGTTTGAAGAAGGTCCCCCGCAGTTCCCTCGATCGGTATCGCTCGGGGTGAGGATTGATGATTCCAACTCTGACGTCGGTTTCCGTGCGAAGGACTCTGACGGGCTCGGCGAGATCTGAATCGTTGCTCACGACTACCGCCGTGGCGCATTCATTTCTAAAGGCATCACGGAGCAGATAAGTGGCCAGATTGACATCCGAGCCTTTCTCTTCTGTCTTCAGCACCTCAACCGTGTTCGGTGTCCCACGAGTCGGGTTGGCGAGCGGCAACCGGAGCCGGTGCTCTGAGAAGTGCCCGAAGTGGATCTCAATTTGTGGGAATGTGGCCAGAGCCCGAAGGTATGTTTCTTGACGTACGGGCTGTTGGGGGTCTTTCGGCCGCGCAACCACGCGTGCGGTGAAATAGCGGATCTTCGTGATCTCTTCTTTGGGAAGCAGGCGGTCGCAAAGGGCAACAAGATCAAGCCACTTGTACTTGGTGTCTTTGACAGCACCGTAATACAAATTGAACCCGTCGATGTAGACAATGGTCGCCATTGCTTCAGAGTATACGAAGGACGTTTAAGCACGAACAGCCTCTTGAGAGGTCGGTCGACACTACGATGAAAACGAACCGGTCTCGGCTAGCAGGGAGCCGTGTCGGAGATGGTTGGTCTTCGTCTTCGGTGCCGAAGGATCCGGTTTCCTACAAGGCCGCAGACCCACAGAGACATAAGGGAAGTTACGAAATCTCGTTGGCTAGCTTAGAGACAAGGTGATCGTGCTCAGCTCTGAAGACGTCGATGCGATAATCAATGATGAGACCTATGTCGACGCCACCGCGTCGATTGCACAATCATTGAACATGTCCGTATCAGACTATTTTCCTGCGATTCTCAAACAGATCTGTCTGGAAGGTTTGAAGGCAACCGGACACTCGCGTCAAGATCTGTTGGATTGTCTTCACAACGACACCGATCAGGTCATGGCCTTTTGTGTCAAGAAGTTGGAATTCCTCAAGGGGACGAAAAACGAACAGGACTATCCCGAAGGCGAGGAACCCGACAAGGACGATGCTGATGAGGTTTTAGAGGTCTTGCCGATCAGCCCGGCCTTTTTGATCGGCCATCTCTGTGAGTTCCATCTGTTGAAGCATGGTGAGGACGGCGAATTGGCCGCGTATCTGAAGAAGCAGAGGATCCCCGGCGTGAACA
The DNA here is from genome assembly GCA_964441865.1 of uncultured Acidimicrobiaceae bacterium. Classification (GTDB taxonomy): domain Bacteria; phylum Actinomycetota; class Acidimicrobiia; order Spongiisociales; family ZC4RG35; genus CAYTVW01. The sequence continues at coordinate 1,599 of CAYTVW010000252.1, read as the reverse complement.
AATATGTGCGGGATCTCAAGCGGATCTTCAGTGAGATCGAGAGTTGAATCGACGGTCCGGTGGCAACGGTTTGGGTGCCTTGAGAGAAGCGGCTCCCATCAACGATCTGGGTCTGATTCCATATGGCGGTGTTGGTCCGGCACGGATCGGAACAGTGCCAGCGGAGACCCGATCTGCCTTGCCTGACACCTACAAGCCGACGGCTACACCCAAGCAGACCCGCTGACTCGTTGACACTCGACTCTTGCGGCCGGGGAAACCGTGTTCGACAAGCGCCCATGACGCGCAGAGGCCCCGGGACTACGGGGCGTAGCTAATCCGGGGCGGACTTCCGATAAGAGCCTCGCGGCCAGCTCGCCAGCAATATCACTATCTGCTGTTTAGCTAGAAAGAGAAACCCGCCATCGACATCCATACGTCTTGTGGCCAGACGGTCGCATGGGTCGGAGCCCCTTTTGGTTAGGTCTCGGAAGCTGGCGGAAGCACTAACTGGTGGGCCGCCGCTATTCGGAGCCGCGGCGGCAGCAAACACGAAAGCGAAAACAGGAAACCTGAAACGCAACCTGGCGTCGGGAGTCGGGTCGGTCAGGAAAGGTCGAGGTGGATGACTTCGGGGCCTTCGCCTGTGGGGTTTGGGGTGCGTTGGACCAGGATCTTCTCTTCGGCGGTCCGGCCGACTGTGTCGCCGGTTGGGAGGTTGGCTGTGGGGTCGGTGATCATCCAACGCATCATCGACAGGGTGAAGTCGAGGGCGCCTTGTCCCTTGACGGGTGCGGTGATGTAGAACTCTTCGTGGCCGTATCGTTGCATCCCGTGGGTGAGGAACGACATGCGGCCTCCGGGTTCGTGGGCGGCTGTCACATCAACACAGATCTCGATGGGGAGTTCGCCTGCCGAAGCGTAGGCGATCGCCAATTCGGCGAACACTTCTGGGTGGTGGAACAGGACTCCGTGGCCCAGCATTGCGCCGACAGGTTCAACTCCGGCTATTACGGCAGCAGTTAAAGCGGCCATTGTGCGGTCGCGGTGGGCGGTGTCGCCGTCGAGTCCGAGAAGAAAAATGACGTCGCTGGCATCTTCGACGATCAGACGATACTTCTGCTCCGACTCTTCCAGCGCCTCCGTCCGCATCGGCTCAAGCACGCCCTCGCGCGCCAACTGCTCGGTCATGAAGGGCTCGCTCGACCAGAAAACATCCGCCACCGGCGC
>CAYTVW010000252.1:0-380 GCA_964441865.1 uncultured Acidimicrobiaceae bacterium | reverse complement strand
GTGGGGAGAACGGGCCTACCGCCATTTCGGGGACGTCGGGGTCGGGGAAGTCCATTCGCGTCACTATCAGTGATGCTCCTCCGTCAAGATCGAATAACAGGGAGCCGTCGGTCTGGTTCTCGCTCGGCGACAGTGTGATTCCCGCCGCTTCGGCGGCTTTGACCACCTTCTTAGCGTTGGGGAGTTCAGCCTTTTCGACGAGAACAAACGCAGCATCAACCATGTTGGGAGTGTATCCGTTCGGGATTCTTGGCCGAGCCGCAGGAGCCTTCGAGCTGTTCGCCTTGCGTGTTCGGGTGTCTTGTTATCTGTTGGTGGTTTGGGTGGTTGACAGGCGGAGGCTACGACCGGTCGTTTTCCGGTGGGGCTGCGGGGGTGAG
>CAYTVW010000251.1:0-2903 GCA_964441865.1 uncultured Acidimicrobiaceae bacterium | reverse complement strand
CTTCAAGACGATCTCAGATCCTTACGTTGGAAAGGTCTCCCTGTTCCGTGTGTTCTCGGGAAGCTTCAAGCACGACGACACTTTCGAGGTCAACGGAGCCCACTCATCCAGAATGCACAACCTCTTCTACATGCAGGGGAAAGAACACACCGAAGCCCAAGAAGTCGTATGTGGTGATATCGCAGCGATTGCCAAGGTTGACCATGCGGTCACGGGAACAACGGTTCATACCCCCGGCGCGGGTGTTCGTTTCGCTCCGGTCGCCTACCCGAAGCCGGTGATGGAAGTAGCTATTACGCCCCGGAGTTCTCAAGACGAAGAGAAGCTCTCGCAAGCTCTCCAAAAGACCCTAGAGGAAGACCCGACTCTCGCGATCGAACGGAGATCGGAAACCCATGAAATGGTTCTCTCCGGCCTCGGAGACACTCACTTGGATGTGACTTTGGCCCGGATAGCGAGGAAGTTCGGGGTTCAGATCGACACATCTAAACCAAAGATCCCTTACCGAGAGACGATCTCGGCAACAGCTGAGGTCGAAGGTAAGCACAAGAAACAATCTGGTGGTCGCGGCCAATTCGGAGTCGCGATCGTTCGATTCGCTCCTCGACCCCGCGGCCACGGCTTCGAGTTCATCGACTCTGTGAAAGGCGGTACTGTCCCCCGCCAGTTCATCCCGGCAGTAGAAAAAGGTGTGATTGAAGGGTTGGAGAGGGGGATGATCGCTGGATACCCGGTGGTAGACATTGCTGCCGAACTAATTGATGGAAAGTATCACCCTGTCGATTCCGATGAACTCTCCTTCCGGATGGCCGGGATTCAGGCTGTTAAGGCCGCAGCCGACAAGGTGCAACCCATACTCCTCGAGCCGATCATGAAAATCACTATTCGAGTCCCCGAGGATCACACCGGCGACGTCATGGGCGATATCAACTCCAAGAGAGGAAGGGTCCTTGGTATGGACTCCGACGGATCCCTAAGAGTGATCAACGCCGAAGTTCCAATGTCAGAAAGTCAGCGTTACGCGGTCGATCTCAGATCGATGACGAGCGGCCGAGGAACATTCGAAGTGGTGTTCGACCACTACGAAGAGATGCCGCACGGAGAAGCCGCCAAAGTAATCGCGGCTGCCGCTGAGAAGAAAGATGAGCACTAGTACCGCTGAAGGACCTAGGAGGTAGAGAGATGTCAGAAGTCGTAATCCGCCACGGCGAACAGGAGATGGTCTCGCCAGTAGTCGACGCCGTCGAAGGAGAATCCGGTTTCGACATCTCCAATCTTCGGAGTGAACTGGGGCTGGTCACGCTCGACAGAGGCTTCGGGAACACAGCCGAGACTCCGTCAGAAGTGAGCTTCATTGACGGAGCAAAAGGGATACTCCGCTACCGCGGATACAACATCGAAGACCTCGCATCCAAAGGGGACTTCCTTGAGATCTGTTACCTCCTCAGCTATGGAGAACTCCCCACCGCCAAACAACTCGATGATTACCGAGCTTCCATTGACGAACACATCGCAGTTCGAGAAGACTTCAAGAGGCTCTTCGAATCCTTCCCCGAGACTGGCCATCCGATGCAGATTCTGGCGTCGGGGGTTTCTCTCCTCTCAGCCTTCTACCCGGATGCTCTGAAACCCAGAGACCCCGATCACGTCGATCTGGCGTCGCGAATCCTGATCGCGAAAGTCCCGAGCCTCATTGCCTGGATCTACCGGTACCGCGTCCACCTCCCCTATGTGTATCCCTGGAAGGGAGAGGACTATATCCCTCGATTTCTGAGGATGATTTTCGAGGTCCCGATAGAACCCTATGTGACGGACCCCGTGAAAGTGAAAGCAATGAACATGCTCCTAATCCTTCACGCGGATCATGGGCAGAACTGTTCGTCTTCTGCAGTTCGTCTTGTCGGATCGGGAGAAGCGAACATCTGCGCAGCGGTCGCGTCAGGGATTCACGCGCTCTCGGGCCCCTTGCACGGAGGCGCCAATCAGTCAGTCCTGGAGATGCTTGAGCATATTCGAGAAGATGGCGGCGACGTCTCGACGTTCGTGGCAAGAGCCAAGGACAAGGACGACTCGTTCCGACTCATGGGGTTTGGACACAGGGTCTACAAGAATTTCGATCCCCGCGCTCTGATCATCAAGTCGACTGCGGACGAACTCTTAGGAAAACTGGGAGTCCACGATCCCTTGCTGGAAATCGCTAAGGAACTCGAAGAGACAGCGCTTTCGGACGACTACTTCATCGAAAGGAAGCTGTTCCCAAATGTCGACTTCTATTCGGGGATCCTCTACAGGGCTATGGGATTCAAAACTGACTTCTTCACTGTCTTGTTCGCTCTCGGAAGACTTCCCGGTTGGCTAGCTCAGTTCAGAGAGCTCGCCAACGATCCCAAGACAAGGATTTTCAGGCCCCGTCAGGTCTACGTTGGATCCCCGCATCGGGAATGGGTACCTATCGAGAAGCGGTAGGTTGCTGCACATCTCGCAGGGGCGGGTTCTAGCAGGACACCGCCCCATCTCTGCGATGCAGCGGCATCCACGGCGCTGTCTGTTCCTTGATCTCGCCGAGATCGCCGAGATCGCCCCGTCACCTTTCAACGCGGCCAATTCCTGAGGCAGAACCGACTATTCGATTGTTGGCGGAGTCGCCTCTCTAGCGAGAGTCGCGACCACTTCTGCGAGAGGAACTCCCCGAGCCTCTTTGTCTTCTCCGTATCGACGCAGACCAACAGTCTGGTTTTCCACGTCAGAATCACCCACGACCAGCACTACCGGATGCTTCGACGTGATAGCCCTACGAATCTTCTCTCCAAGCGACTCAGAGGATTCGTCAACTTCGCCTCTGAGACGTGAAGACTTCAACGCACCGACGACCAACTTCGCATACTCGATGTGTCGATCCGCGA
>CAYTVW010000250.1:0-2928 GCA_964441865.1 uncultured Acidimicrobiaceae bacterium | reverse complement strand
CCCAGCAACATGGAGTGCCGCGGGGATGGTGATGAGTCAAGAGGGGTATCCGTCGTCGGGTGTCCGCCGAATCCGAGACGTCGAAACCGTAGCCCAACAGTGGAGAATCGGCGGAGGCGACGGGTCATCTAATCAGACCCGGATTCTTGATGTCGCCTTCCCCGAGCCTGGGGAGCAGGAAGAGCTCCTCTCCGACAGAGAAGCTCTCTCCGGCCCCGTAGACACTTTCGGACCCGACGACTTCGGGCAGATCCCCGTGAATTGAAACGGCAAGTCTCCCCGAGAGCGCGCAGAACCAGGATCTGATCAACCGGCTTGTTGGGCTGCCGTCTCTGGCTCAGTGATGATGCTCGTCAGCGTCGGCTTCTGCCTTGGTTTTGTGGATGGTGCCATCAGCATGTTCCGGCGGCGAGTAGATGGTGTAGAGCTTCACGTCCGTGTCGCCTGTGTTGATCACGTTATGCCACGTCTTCGCGGGGACGATCACGGCCCAGTCGTCTTCCACTTCGTGAGTCTCATCCACTCGTTCCGAACTAGACCCGAATTCGATTCTCGCTTGGCCCTGTTCGAGGCGAAGGAATTGATCGATATCCGAATGGGCTTCCCACCCGATTTCTTCTCCCGGTTTGAGGCTCATCAGCACGAGCTGTGAATTCTCTCCGGTGTGAATCACCCTTCGGAAATCCGTGTTTTCCACGGTGATTTTTTCAATATCGTCAAGCCATCCGAGCACGCGTTTCTCCTTCTCTCGAACCCAATCCTATAGGGAACGGATTGTTACGTCGGCCTGAGCGAAGAGTTCTTGGCTCCGGGTTTCCCTCCCACTCAAGCGGCGGCGTGTGGGAAAAGGTGGGGACTCCACAAACGTGGAGCCCCCGTAGCCAGTCGAATTCGTTCAGTCCTTATACAAGGAAGCTTCCGAAGCCGAGAGCTAGACCGACCGCGATCAAGTTCACCTCGCCTATGTCGATGCCCAAGGCCTCCAACACGAATACCACTACTGCTGCGATCAATAGGATCGCTCCTAGTCCACGGGGTTTTGCCATTGTTTCCTCCTCGGTGTCTCGGCCAAGACTACCCCCGGTCCCGACCAACGGAGCTTGAAAGCCGAATCATCAGGGGCTGCCTGTGGCTACCACCAAGCGGACAGTTCTGGACACCGTTGCCCCGCTCGAATTCTTCAAGGGTCTCCAAACCCTCCGTCAGTGATCGTTGCCAAACCCGAACACAGCTGGCCGTCTGTATCTGCAATTCACATTCGGAGAGCCGCGGCCGGGTCCAGTCTTGCCGCTCTGCGCGATGCGTTGAGGCTCGCCAGCATCCCCCCGGCAAACCCGGCCAGGGGACCCATCATCAGCGGACCGCTTTCCAGAATCAAGGGCCAATCTGCAATATTCGACACCAAGATGCCGGTTCCGATCCCGAACACGCTTCCCAAGGCTCCACCAGCGGCTCCGATCATCGCGCCTTCCACCAGAAACTGAACACCAATCATGGAACGGGTGGCGCCCATCGATCGCCTGATTGCGATCTCTCCGGTCCTCTCCACCACCGACACCGTCATCATCGCCGCGATCACCGCCAGTCCGAGGACGAATGCGACAATCCCCAATGCCAAGAGAAGCCCCTCCAAATCTGACGTTATTGCTTTCTGTCGAGCAGTGGGCGTCACCGGCAGCTCCACTGTGAACACCGAATCGCCCGCCGACTTCAGCCAATCCTTGACCAATCGAACGCTCGGTTCGACGAGGCCTCTTTCGGTGGTCACCAACAGGCGATTGGGGAGAGTCTCCTCATAGTCCAGATACCGGAGTAGGACCGCCCCTTCAAAGCTCGTCTCTTCGGGGAGATCAATCACTCCGATTATGGCGGTGTCTACATCATCGACCCTTATTAGAGAACCGAGTCGCCCCGGACCGAAGCCGATTCGTTCCGCCAGTCCCTTCTCTATCAGGCCGGTGGGTATTGGAAGCGGGTTCCGTTCAATCGCTCTCCAGTCTCGACCATAGAGCACGACCCCGCCCACTTCATCAACGAAACGGTCCCCGACCACTACGACCGATGCGGCAAGATACCTCGATGAGTCCTGGGATTCAGCGTTTGTGACGACAGTGGCCCCTTCGGAGCGATCAACTATCGGCTGAATAGACAATCTAGCTTCTATCGGTGGCACGGTCTCCAGACCCGAATACCCGATTTCCCAACCTTCCCTCTCAACCATGGGGGGTATTGGTTCCTCCCAGGCAACCTGGTAGTGGGGAGAGGAAAGGTTCAAGATCTGTTGACGTACCGCTTCACCTCCAGAATCCGAAAGAATAGAAAGAGACACCAAAGCGGCTACTCCCAAAAACACGCCAAACATGGCGAGCGATGTCTTTCGCGGGGCTGCCGCAACTGAGGCCATCGCCTCTTCGGTGCTAGTCCGGAAGGAGAATGCCATCATCTATCTCCACAGTCCGATCGGCCCACTCCTTCACAGCCTTGTCGTGAGTGACTACGACGACAGCACTCCCCGCTTCTGAACCGACGGTACCAAGCGCATCGAGGACTTGCCCCGAGGAGAAGCTGTCGAGATTGCCAGTCGGTTCATCACAAAGAATCAGAGCAGGGCGTTTCACCATGGCGCGGGCAATCGCAGCCCTTTGCTGCTCTCCGCCCGAAAGACGCATCGCCATTGTCCCCGTCTTGTGGGCGATACCCAACATCGCCAGTGAGCCAGCCACTTTCCCCTCGTCAGGAACCATTCCGGCGTACTTGAGCCCGAGGGCGACGTTTTCAGCAACCGAGCGTCGCGGCAATAGCAGGGAATCCTGAAACACGAATCCGATATTGGACGCCCGGATCTGGCTCAGGCAGTGGTCATTCAATCCTTCAGTTGGCTGGCCAGCAATCGAAACTCTTCCTGTGGTCGGCTTCGATAGAAGTCCG
>CAYTVW010000249.1:0-2931 GCA_964441865.1 uncultured Acidimicrobiaceae bacterium | reverse complement strand
GCGATAAGTGATCGAGGTTTTGGCCCCGATCTCGGGCATCACGCGAAGACGTGCCGTCGCAATACGATCAAGCGACTTTTGAGAATCTTCGACCGGTAGCCTTCCCCTATATCAGCCTCGGTGGCTTATCTGCGGAAACCTTTGGGACGTCTTCAGGCGTGGTTATCCCATTTGGTCGCTATGAAGGAAATCCGTCCGAAAACCCTGTTGCAAGTGGGGCAGCTTCGATCGCTCTCGGCTGTTGGGCCGTGACACCATGGACATGGGAAATCGGTCGATGGGTCAGGGTCGATGAGAATGCGGGATTCGTTGGTCAAACTCAACATTGTCGGCCTCCTGGCTTCTACGCAAGACCCGGTCAATCTAGAGGTCGACTAATCACAATCGTGGTATTTCGCGAACACTGCGATCGCGGCCGCGATCATATTGCGCGAAGAATCTCGCGGTCCAAGGGGCGGGTTGAGCCGAAGGAAGGGGGTCCTAGAGTTAGCGAATGGCTGCTTGAAAGTCGGCGATGAGACTCGACAAATCGCCGAGACGTCCGTCTCGGCTCTCGGCGGCTTCCATCATCAGATTGGCAGCGTGATAGGCGATCCACGGCTTGAGACGATGCTGGGGGAAGCTCGCTCCGTAGCCCTCCCAAAGCGCCCTAGCTGTCTCGGGACCGATATCTCGTGTGAATTTCCACGTTGCCATACTCAGGTCCCATTCGGGAGGCGCAAGAGTGGCATGAGCCCAGCCGACGAGCGTTACGTTCCCGTAGTCATCTACGATGAAGCTTGAAGGATATGCACGGGTGTGGGAGGGGACCGGGAAACTTCCCTGGGGGAGATTCTCCGACTTCTTGGCCGCGGCGAGTACTTCGGCTGGAAGGTTCAATCGACGGCGAAAGCGTTCGAGACGATCGAGAGTGGCCAGATAGTGGCTTTGGACGTATTCCTCGTCGAGGCCACCCTCCAGATTGGTTATCGAAGCTTCTGAGTCGTGGATTCCCCGCAGAACGGCACCGGCCTTATTGATGATATCTTGATTCACAGGGAGGTTGGCGAGGTTCCACGAACCCGCGTCTTTCATCCGGAGCCACGGCAGATTCTCGGTTGTGCCCCGTTCATAGACCTTGGGGACTCCAGGTATCCCCGCTAATGCGTCGAGAGCGTGGCGTTCTCGACGTTCTCTCGGGGCGGATGAGTAGACCTTGACGATGCTTGAACGTCCGGATTCTTCGATGATCCGGAACACACGCGAAGAACCAGCAGCCAATTCTCTTATCGTGGCTGTCGGGGCCAGCATCGCCAACATCTGAGCGGCATCCATTTATTGACTCCACTGATCGCTCTCGGTCCGACGGATAACACGACCCGCTTTGAGGCGAGTAGCCTATTCGTCTCATATAAGGCTAGCGGGAACTAAACGTGACGATTGATTTTGAACTCCCAGACGGCTCGACGATCACCCGAGAAGAAGGGGTGACGGGCCTTGAAATTGCAGAGGGGATTGGCCCCCGATTGGCCAAAGCCGCGGTCGCGGTGAAAGTCGAGGGTGTCCTATTGGATCTCACTCGACCACTCAAGTCGGGTGGACGATTGGAAATCGTCACCGGGGATTCTGAGGAGGGGCGTCACCTCATCAGACACTCTGCGTCGCACGTCTTGGCTCAGGCCGTTCTTGAGCTATTCCCCAATTCGACTTTCGCGATAGGTCCTGCCATTCAGGATGGCTTCTACTACGACTTCGAAGTTGAGAGACCATTCAACGCCGAAGACCTGGAAACGATCGAGAGACGGATGAATGAGATCGTCGCAGAAGATCAACCTTTCGAACGGGAAGAAGTGTCTCGAGAAGAAGCGCTCAAGATCTTCTCTAGTCACAAGTTCAAGCGAGAAATCATCGAGAGCCTCGAACCCTCCGAGGTGGCTGGTGATGATGTGGTGAGCCTGTATAGGAATAGGGGTTTCGTGGATCTGTGCCGGGGGCCTCACCTCCCTTCGACCGGGAGGCTCCCAGCTTTCAAGCTTCTGAGAAACGCTGGCGCGTATTGGCGCGGAGACGAGAAGCGTGAGCAGCTTCAGAGAATCTACGGAACTGCTTGGGAGTCGAAACAGGCGCTGGCCGATTATCTGGAGAGAGTCGCCGAGGCCGAACGGCGCGATCACCGCAAACTTGGACCGGAGCTCGATCTCTATTCATTCCCCCGAGAAATCGGCTCGGGCTTGATGGTGTGGCATCCCAAGGGCGGAATCCTTAGGAAGCTGGTGGAGGACCACGCTAGAAGTCTTCACGAACATTTCGGTTTCGAATACGTGTTCAGCCCTCATCTTGCAAAGGAGAACCTCTGGGAGATCTCGGGTCATCTTGGTTGGTACGCAGACAACATGTATCCGGCCATGGAAATGGACGAAGGCGACCGCTATCGGGTTAAGCCGATGAACTGTCCTTTCCACATACTGATTTACCGGTCAAGGAACCGTTCTTATCGAGACCTGCCGCTTCGCTTCGGAGAGTTGGGGTCGGTATACCGCAATGAGCGGTCTGGTGTGATACATGGGGCGATGAGGGCCCGAGGCTTCACTCAAGACGACTCGCATGTGTTCTGTCGGGAAGACCAGCTTTCGGCCGAATTGGCGATGCACATCGAGTTCGTTCTCAAATGGCTTGGCGACTTTGGTTTCACTGAGTTCGAGGCTGACCTCTCGACGCGGCCCGAGAAATACGTTGGGACCGTCGAGGTGTGGGACCAGGCCGAGAAGGCACTCGCAGAAGTCCTCAAGGAGGGCGGTATCGAGTTTCATGTGGCCGAGGGAGAAGGGGCATTCTACGGTCCCAAGATCGACGTCCACATCAAGGATGCCATCGGACGTCGCTGGCAGATGTCGACGATTCAAGTCGACTTCAATCTCCCAGAGCGATTTGAGATGGAGTACACAGGTGCGG
>CAYTVW010000248.1:0-2946 GCA_964441865.1 uncultured Acidimicrobiaceae bacterium | reverse complement strand
GCAATGTTGATCGGATTCCCGTTGGCGTCGTTCACCTTGGATGTCTCAGTGGTGAAGTTTCGTACTCGCAATGAGATCTTTCTGTTGCGATACATGGGATTGGCGAATCTGAGGCCGTGAGTACGGTCGGTTCCCCGGTAGGCACCGAACAATGTCCGGACAGAGCCCTGGTTTGGCTGGATCATGTAGAGCCCGAGATTCAAGACAATCGCGAGAGGGAAGGCCAAAGCGCCGAGTATCCCGTACAGCCAGCTCAACCTGACTCCGCTCAGAACGAAGAGAACGGGGATCGAGACATACAGTGCCACTGTGAGAAGGAGCCAGGGTATCCCGTTGCTCGAATGCCCTCGTGTCTCCGAAACGTTGGTGAGTGCACCGTAATCATTTGGAAGGGTCGTCATGCTTCTCCTAAGGTTCGACGAATATCACTATGATATCAGATTGATAGCAACCTATGGGCGGAATCTTGTCGGGTTCTTCCTGGATTGAGCCCAACGGTTCTGGTGACCATTCTCCGGCTGGAGTCTTTGGATCGTTCGGGCTCGATCGCAGCAGGCCGAGGTTCCCCGGCGGAGTCTCTGGAGCAGGCGAGATCCGCCGCTCTAGGGGATTAATGGATCGTCGGATCTTGGACGGCCCGGTTTCGAAATACACCGAGATGGTGGGTCCCGTGGGAATCGAACCCACAACCTTCGGGTTAAAAGCCCGCTGCTCTGCCAATTGAGCTAGAGACCCGGAAACCGGAACGATACTCGGATTCTCGCAGGTCTCCGAAGGGATAACTTCAGAGAGAGATTAACCGGCCTGACGAGATCCGTTTCGATAGCATCCCGATAAGACCGATAGGAGACCTTCGTGAAGATCCGAGCACTTCTGACGCTTACCGTATTGGCTGTCTTCGGCTGCTCCGGAGAGGCCACAACCACTACCGAGGATACGACGACTACCGAAGTTACTACCACGGCAGAGCCGACCACCGAAACAATCACCACTACCGAGGCCACCACAACTACGGAAGCCACAACTACTACTGAGGCCACCACCACAACCGCTGGTGACACCACCCCACCTGCCAAACCAACGAACATCTACGTCAGGATGGGGGGAGGGTCCGGGGAGGTGGTGGTCTCTTGGGACCCTAACTCCGAATCAGATCTGCACCACTACAACGTGTATTTCAGTTACGAATCGGGTGATACCAAGACCCTCCGGACGACAGTCGATGCGGGGAGCGTATGGCAATCGGGAGAGACGCAACCCGGATTCATTGATTTTCCAGTCGACCAGACCAACGGGAAGAGCTGCTACGAAATCGTGGCAGTCGATGGCGCCGGAAATCGGAGCGCGCCGTCGTCTGAGGCCTGTTTCTACGAACCACCGGTGGTGGTTCCGTGAAGCTCTGGGAGAATCTCAAGGCCTGACGTTCGGAGGCAACTGCTCAAAAGACCTCGAAAACCGAGGCTGTCTCGATACCCTGAACTCATGGACCTATATGGTCGCGTCAATATCTTGAGGGGTGGATCGGTTCGTCTCCGAAGAGGAGACGTTCGCGAAGCCACGACCATCCACGACGATCCAGTTGCCCGGGCACAAGAACTCGCTGATCTTGGTGCTGATGTGATTCATGTTGTTGACCTCGATGCCGCGGCCTTCCGAAGCGAAGCCAACCGTCCCGTCATAGAACGGATGATCCGAGAGGTCGGGATACCTGTTCAAGTGGCTGGAGGGGTCCGAACCGAAGAAGAAGTTGGCCTTCTGATAGAGGCAGGAGCCTGGAGGGTTGTGACTGGGACTGCTGTCATCGAAAACCAAACGATGGTCCGCGCGGTCTGTGAGCGTTACCCGGGGAAGATTGCAGTTGCGATTGATGTACGTCCGGATCATGAAGTCGTTTGCCACGGCTGGACCCGGAGATCTGGGAGATATCTGCGAGAAGTCCTATCGGAAATGACTTCGGCCGGAGCGGCTTCGTTCCTAGTAGCCGAAGCGGGACGCGACCCCCTGTTCGAGCCGCCCGATTTCGATATCATCGCCACAGCTCTTGCGAACGCTTCGGAGCCGGTAGTGGCCGCTGGAGGCGTCCGTGATCTCAACGACTTGATCAACATCGCCTCTGCTCGATTCAACGGAAGAGGTCTCGATGGGGTCATAGTGGGACGGGAACTAACGCACGGTCGGTTCACGATTCCCGAGGCCAAAGAGGTTTTCAGAAACGCAATTCCGATCGAAAGATCCCCCGGAGAGGCGGAGATCTCCGAAGAGAACCGGACGGCATCGACCGTGTATTCGGAGATAGCGGAAAGGCTTGAGGCTGCAGCTGACCACGCGCGGGTTGCCTCTCGGCTCTGTCTCGCCGGGGAGATCACGCGAGCCGAAGAGCATCGGGAAGCGATTGCCGATCTAGCCAATAAGGTCCAGCTGAATCTAGAGTCGACACCGCCGAACGGAGGCTAGATCAACCGTCCGAATTCGGCGATCTGAGATCTGAGATCTTTGAGCAGACTATCTCTATTGAACGCGAATTGTCTGGCCCACAAGAACCGATTGGTTGCTGCAGAACGTAGTGTCTTCTCCGTGTCACCGAGGTACGCGAAATGCTCTCCCTCTTCCTTGGCCTCTCCTAGCCTTCGTCTTGCGAGAAGCAGAAACACAAGACGAGCCCTCGGTGGGGTGAGCAAAGGCTCAGAGGCAAGAAGCTGCCGATAAAGGTCTATTGCTTCGGAGACATTGTTCCGAAGAAACGCAATATCTGCCTTTGCCAGCAAGGTGAGGGCGCCTTTGTCTTCGAGGTTGTTGACATTGGCCTGCATTGTCTCCGGCTGGAGCCTTGACCATGCGCACTTCAACCCGATCCAAGCTCCCAGATCTCTATTGGACTTCTCGACGTGTTTCGCGAATCCTGGGACTGCCCTCTCATTCCCCGAGAGCAGGCCGGCGTAGACCAGG
>CAYTVW010000247.1:0-2999 GCA_964441865.1 uncultured Acidimicrobiaceae bacterium | reverse complement strand
CATTGTCGAGCACATCCTCAATCACGAAGTTTTCGTCGTCGAAGACGGAGCACTCATCGCTTGCTTCGACGGCGAGGTGGGCGCTGACCTCGTGCGTGACATAGCGAAACGCGAGCCGCTGCGAGCAGTCTTCCGCGACTCCGGCTTCGCCTCGGACGACGCCCGTATCAACGCGGAGCAGATCTTCGCCGAGATATCGCCTGCCACAGACGTGAAGGTCATCTGAACTGATGAAGCTGCAGTTCAAGGTCCAGCAGTATCAGACTGAGGCGGTTGATGCCGTTGTGGGCTGTTTTGCCGGTCAGCCCAAGGTCGACGGGATCTCCTACCGTATTGATCCAGGTCGCGAAGCCAGGGGCGCTCAGAGCGCATTCGCTCTAGGCGCTATGCACTCCGGGCTAAAGAACGCCGAGATTGCGCTTAACCCCAAGCAACTCCTCGAGAATATCAATGGCATACAGCGAAGCCGGAAGCCGCCGCTACCGCTTTCCCCGACGCTCACCGATAGTAAGGCGGCACCGGGCGCTCCGAACCTGGACATTGAGATGGAGACCGGGACAGGCAAGACGTACGTTTACATCAAGACGATGCTGGAGCTTCACCAGCGCTACGGATGGAGCAAGTTCATCGTTGTGGTGCCGAGTATCGCCATTCGGGAGGGCGTCAAGAAGTCGTTCGACATGACGGCGGAGCACTTCCAACAGTTCTATGGCACCAAGCCGAGGGTATTCATCTACAACTCGTCGCAACTTCATGAGCTCGAGCGGTTTAGCTCGGATGGCGGCATCCAGGTGATGATCATCAACATCCAAGCGTTCAACTCGACCAGCAAAGACAACCGGCGCATCTACGACGAGCTCGACGACTTCCAGTCCCGCCGCCCGATCGACGTCATCAGGGCCAACCGCCCCATCGTCATCATCGACGAGCCCCAGAAGATCGGCGCACAGAAGTCGCTCGAAGCCCTCTCCCGCTTCAACGCACTCATGGTCCTCCGCTACTCGGCAACCCACCGCGTAGAACACAACAAGGTTCACCGTCTCGACGCTGTCGATGCCTACAACCAGAAGCTAGTCAAACGTATCGCGGTCCGCGGGATCACTGTGAAGGGACTCGTCGGCACGACCGCGTACCTGTACCTCGACGCCATCGAGATCGCCAAGGGGGCAAAGCCCTGGGCCCGAGTCGAGCTTGAGGTGCAGACCAAGGGTGGGCCCATTAAGCGCCAGGTGAAGAGACTCGATGTTGGTACCAACCTTCACGACATCTCCGGCGGACTCGAGGCCTACAAAGGCTTGTTCGTCACCGACATCGACGCCAACCGCGACGTAGTCGAGCTGAGCAACGGCGACATCGTCGTCGCGGGGCAGCTCGCAGGCCGCGACGTTACCGAGGAGTCGAAACGTCGGATCCAGATCCGAGAGGTGATTCGGGCCCACCTCGACAAGGAACGCGAGCTGTTCACCCAGGACATCAAGGTGCTGTCGCTGTTCTTCATCGACGAGGTTGCCAAGTACCGAGATTACGGCCGGGACGACACACTCGGCGACTACGCCCGCGTGTTCGAAGAGGAGTACACAGCTGCAGTTGCAGAAGTGCTCGGCGAACTCGCACTCGATCCGGCGACGGCGGCGTACCAGGCATACCTCCAACGCGACCAGGTGCGCTCTATCCACGAGGGATATTTCTCGATCGACAAGAAGACCAGCCACCTTGTCGACCCCACCGTCGCCAAGCGCGGCGAAGAGACCGGCCAGTCGAGCGACGTCGATGCCTACGACCTGATCCTGAAGAACAAGGAACGCCTGCTGTCTCTCGATGAACCCGTCCGGTTCATCTTCTCCCACTCGGCGTTGCGCGAGGGGTGGGACAACCCCAACGTGTTCGTAATGGGGATGCTCAAGAAGAGCGACAACACCATCTCGCGCCGCCAAGAGATAGGTCGAGGCCTTCGTCTTGCCGTCGACCAACACGGCGAGCGTATGGATAACCCTGTCACGGCCCACGACATCAACGAGCTGACCGTCGTCACTGACGAGTCATACACAGACTTCGTCGGCGGCTTGCAGAAGGAGATAGCCGAATCGCTCTCCGCCCGGCCCCGCAAGGCGAAACTTGAGTATTTCGAAGGCAGGATTCTGCATGTACCCACAACGGGCGATGAACTGACCATCTCGAACGAACAGGCGAAACAGCTAATTCACTGGCTGACGATAAACGGGTTCATCGATTACGACCAACAAATCACCGACAAATGGCGCAATCGAGCCGACCTCGAGATACCCGCGCTGCCTGCAGGGCTCGACCCGTTCCACTATCAGGTTGCTGAGCTCGTCGACTCCCTTATTGTCGACATCCCCCAACCAACGGACGGTCGTAAGCCAAAGCGTATCCCTCTCAACGAAGCCAACTTCGCAAAGAAGGAGTTCCAGGAGTTGTGGAGGCGTATCAACCACAAGGCCGTGTACCAAGTCCAGTTCAACTCGACAGAGCTAATCGCCAAATGCGTAACTGCTCTCGATAGTCAGCTACAGGTCTCTCCGCTCCAATACGTCGTTCAGGCTGGCGAGCAAGCAGGCGTGCTTGATGCCGACGACCTAGCGAAAGGAGAAGGCTTCTCCGTGAAGGAGACGACGACTCACACTGAAGCTGCCACCGCATCATCGCAAGTCAGCTATGACCTCATCGGGGAGATCACCGAGAAGACTCAGCTCACACGGCGAACTGCGGGTGCCATTCTGCAGAAAGTGCAGCCCGGCACGTTCGCTAAGTACCGGCAGAATCCAGAGCAATTCATTACTGAGGCGGCGCGAATTATCAACGAGCAGAAAGCCTCGGTGATAATAGAGCACCTCACATATGACACCCTCGCCGAAAAGTACGACACCGCGATTTTCACTGAGAATCAGACGCGTCAGGACTTCACCAAGGCTGGCTCCAAACTCAACAAGCACATCTACGACTATGTGGTGACTGATTCCAATACCGAGCGCCAGTTC
>CAYTVW010000246.1:0-3008 GCA_964441865.1 uncultured Acidimicrobiaceae bacterium | reverse complement strand
CTGCCGGTCGGCGCGGAAATCCTCGTCCCTGAAACACTTGGCTATCTGGTAGTACCTCTCGACCCCAGCGACCATGAGAAGCTGCTTGAAGAGCTGAGGAGATTGTGGGAGAGCGTAGAAAGCGCCGGGCTTGTGACGGCTGGGGACAAGGACATCTCTTGCCCCTTCAGGAGTAGAGGCGATCAGCGTGGGAGTCTCGACTTCCAAGAATCCGAGATCGTCCATCACGCGACGCATCGCGGCGATCCCTTTGCTTCGAGCCCTCAAATTGGCGGCCATCTTCGGGCGCCGTAAATCCAAATACCGATACTGCATACGCGTCTTTTCATCAACGTCCATGCGATCGTCAATGACGAAAGGCAAGGTCTCGGCCATGCTCAGAACAGTCACTGTCTCGGCGTGGATCTCGATCTGACCGCTGGCCAGTTCAGGGTTTTCTTTCCCTTCAAGCCTTCGCTGAACCACTCCGGAAGCTGTGATGCAGTATTCCGACCTCAGATCATGAACCTGGTCCAAGCGCTCCGGGTCAAGCACGACCTGCACCAGACCAGAAGAATCGCGAAGGTCGATGAACACTACGCCGCCGTGATCTCGGCGCGCGTGGACCCATCCACCAACCGTCACTGTCTCACCAATCCGAGCTTCAGTGACTTCTGAAGCGTGAGCGGTACGGTAAACCTGCGACATCCCTACTCCTATTTTGATAATTCTTTCACGGCCTGCTTCACCGTCATTTCTTTCTGGGAATGCTCGGCCAAATCTTTCACCGTAACGGTCCCCTTCTTCCGTTCGTTCTCTCCCGAAATCACCACATACCGAATGCCGTTCTTCGCAGCCTGTTTGAGCTGCTTCCCCAGCTTCCCTGGCTCGATCACCACCTCGGTGTTCACGCCCTTCTCTCTCAGACGGTTCCCGACAGAAACGGCGTATCCCAACCCTTCTTGGTCCATCAGAGCCACCAGCACCTTCACCGAAGAATCTCCTGCCGCGACCAACCCGGCCTCCCTCAGCTGCCAAAAGAGACGGGTCAACCCGATTGAGATCCCAACTCCCGGGAGCCGGGACTCCGTGTAATGGCCCGCCAGAGTGTCGTATCGTCCCCCCGAACAAACGGATCCTATAGCCGGATGCTCATCAAGCGTCGTCTCATAGACAGTCCCGGTGTAGTAGTCCAGCCCCCTCGCTATCGACAGATCCAATCGGAAACGGTCCTCAGGTACTCCCATCTCAGCCACCAGCCCAACGACAGTCCGAAGCTCAGAAATCCCCTGCTGCAAGTCGTCATTGGCCAGGGGGAAGCTATCTAGGACAGCGAACGCCTCCTCCACCGTCTCGGTCTTGGTTTGAACAATCTCCATTAGGCGGTTGACGGCAGGACGCTTCAGTTTCATATCTATCAGAGAGGTCCGTACAGCCTCGACGCCCTTTTTCGCTACCTTGTCGACCTCTCTCAACACTGCTGCCTGGGTTTCGCCGTCATCGACACCCAATAGCTCCAGAATCCCTCGCATCAATCTTCTATTGCTTATCCGGATCTTGAACGGCCCAATCCCCAGTCGTTCAAAGACCTGGTAGATGATCGCCGGGAGTTCGGCATCGTACGCTGGCGCCAGTTCATTTCGACCAATCACGTCGATATCGCACTGATAGAACTCGCGGAATCGACCTCTCTGCGCGGATTCCCCTCGGAATACTCTCTGGATTTGGTACCGACGGAAGGGGAAGCTGATCTGCTGTTCGTGCTCGGCTACGTAACGAGCGAGCGGAACCGTCAAGTCGAATCTCAAGGCCAGGTCCGCTTCCACTCCCTGTTCGCGGGACCCAGTCGACTGCGCGAAGTAGACCTGTCGCTCGGTTTCTCCACCCTCTTTTGTAAGCAGAACCTCCGCCAGCTCCATGGTCGGAGTCTCGATCGGTGTAAAGCCGAACAGCTCGTATACCTCTCGAATAGTGTCCAGCATCCTCTGAAAGGTGACCTGCTCAAGGGGCAGAAGCTCCAGGACACCTGGCATCGTTCTCGGTTTGATCATTGTCTCTCGGATTGTCGCAAGCAATGGTGAAGGCTACCCGCTCGCGTCGGCTTCCTGTTCAAAGGCCGACTAGAAACGGATTGGATCTCCGTTCAATCCCAATAGTGGTCTCCGGTCCGTGGCCCGGGAGCACCCTCGTCTCATCAGGGAAAGGGAGGATTTTTTCTCGCATGGAGTCACACAACTTGCTCCAGTCTCCACCTGGGAGGTCTGTTCGGCCAACTGACCCCGCGAAAAGGTGGTCACCCGAGAAAAGCCACCCCTCTTGTTCAAGGAACAGACAACAGTGGCCGGGGGTATGACCCGGTGTATGGATAACTCTGAGATCAATACCGGCTACCGAAACGTTCTCTCCGTCCGTCAACGCGACCGTTTCTCCTGGAACACCGTAATCCCCCGGAAATCCCTCTCCGAAGAGGAGACGGAGCTGTCGGAGCGGGTCCAGAGTCAAGAAGTCATCGGCCGGGTGGACAAATAAGGTGGCTCCCGATTTCTCAACCACGCCCTGAGCAGAACCCATATGATCGATATGGCCGTGAGTAAGAATCACTCCGGCCAGCGAGAACTCATTGCGAGCAAGGAGAGATAACACACCTTTCAGGTCAGGTGGCGCATCGACTAGTACGGCAGGACCGCCCTTTCCTCGACCGATCACCCAAGAGTTGGTATTCACGGCCCAGAGCTCTATTTTGTCGAGAATCATCGAGATCACGCTACACCTTGACGGTCAAGAGGCCGATTCATCACCGTGTAGCGTCAGGCTGAGGTAATGGACAGAGAAGAGGCGAAGTTCAAGATCGAACAGCTCGTGGCCGACGCGGAGCGTCTCTTCGAGCTGGCCAAGATCGAATCCGAGAAGATCCGACTCAAAGCCCGAGAGGTCGCTCGCGCCGAAGTCCAAGGGATCCTTCAAGAAGCCCAGATTCTCCGTGCAGATGCTGAAGCTGACGCCGTCACCACCCGCCAGGAAGCCGCGCT
>CAYTVW010000245.1:0-3009 GCA_964441865.1 uncultured Acidimicrobiaceae bacterium | reverse complement strand
AGAAGGGGAGCTACGGCTTGGAGACGACGGGGGTTGTCGTGGTTCCCTGAGATCGCCACCACCGGGGCGACTTCAGAAAGCTTTAGCAGCGAGTGATAGAGGATCTTCTCAGACTCTGGAGAAGGGGCTGCGGTATCGAAAAGATCACCCGCCACAATCACCAGGTCAACCTTCTCGGTGGCTGCGATATTGATGATCTCGTCAAGGACCGCCCGATGTTCTTCGAGTCGGCTTCGGCCGCGGATGACCCGGCCCACATGCCAATCGGAAGTATGAAGAAACCTCACCTCGCCGATCGTACAGGAGATGAGAGACATATTCCCTGACGGTGACGATCCCGTTCAAGGACGAGTTATTACAACCCCCTGAAGGTGTCTGACATAGTTGATGACATCGGCGATGTCGGAATGGCTGAGGAAAGGCATCGGGTCCATCCCCGAGTACCCCGGCCACTTCCCCGGTTCGACCCCATCAGCAACCGCGGAGACGAAGGCGGCATCATCTAATGCGATCATCTTCGGATCCAGCATCGCTGGGGCTGAATCGGTCCCCACCCCACCGGGCCCATGACACTCTGAGCAATCTTGGCTATAGAGAACTTCACCTTCCGCATAGAAGGAAGTGGTTGAAGCCGGACCGCCGTCGCATGCAGTCAGGAGAAGAACAATCGTCGCGATCAGCGC
This sequence comes from uncultured Acidimicrobiaceae bacterium, assembly GCA_964441865.1. Classification (GTDB taxonomy): domain Bacteria; phylum Actinomycetota; class Acidimicrobiia; order Spongiisociales; family ZC4RG35; genus CAYTVW01. The sequence continues at coordinate 2,326 of CAYTVW010000245.1, read as the reverse complement.
TCTCGATGACATCGCCAAAACGCTAGCCGAGTCTCACCACGGGGATGCCGAGGAAAACGAAAGAGGCTTCTTCAATCGGAATTGCCTCCGACTCCCGTCTACCCTGGAACCCGTGAGTAAGTGGACCGGATTATCGATCTTGTTTGGCGTGGCCGTAGTTGCCTATCTCATTGTCAGGCTCTTGGTGATGCCCTTGGTCAGAAAAGCCGCCCACCGGACCAGCATCACATGGGACGAGGTCCTGGCTGGGAAGAAGGTGCTGAACAGGATCTCCTGGCTTGTACCTCTCTTGATCATCCGCATCGGTTTGGCTTCCGCCTCCCCCAGCGACATCGGCTGGGTCACCCGAAACCTTCCAATGACCGAGAGAGTCCTCGACGCGTCCATTCTGGTCCTGGCGCTCCTCATGATCGGCGCCGTAGCCAATACCCTCGAGACCCTCTACTCACGCACCGAAGCTGGAAGACATCGACCCATCAAGGGATACATTCAGGTTGGTCTGATCTTCCTATGGCTCATCGGAATCGTTTTGACCATCGCCATCCTCACCGGACAACAGCTCGGTGTCCTCTTGGGAGGGGTAGGCGCGTTCTCGGCGATTGTCCTTCTGGTTTTCCGAGACACAATCCTTTCTCTCGTCGCTTCTCTGCAGCTCACCAACAACGACATGGTCCGGATCGGCGACTGGCTGGAAATGCCTTCGCACCACGCCGACGGGGAGGTGGAAGACATCGCCCTCCACACGGTTCGTATCCGAAACTGGGACAAGACGGTGACTTCGATCCCCACCTACAAGCTGGTGACAGAGCCATACAAGAATTGGCGAGGAATGACCGAATCGGGCGGGAGAAGGATCAAAAGAGCCATACCGATTGACGCCGGGTCGATCAGATTCCTTACGGAAACCGAAGTGGAGCACTGGTCTTCTACCGACTCCCTTTCCAACCACATGCGCCTCAAGAAGGCCGAACTCGAAGAATGGAACAAGCAGGTTGAATCGGGAGCGAAGGTCGCGGAAAAGCGACGTCTCACCAACCTGGGAACATTCCGCGCCTACATCGACTGGTATTTGGGAAACCATCCTTCGATCAAACAGAACATGACCCGGATGGTTCGTCAATTGGATCCGACCGACAAGGGAATTCCTCTGGAGCTCTACTGCTTCACCAATACAACGGATTGGGCGGCATACGAGGCGATCCAGGCGGACATATTCGATCACCTGACGGCGATTATCCCGGAATTCGGGCTCCGGATTCACCAGTCGCCGACTGGAAGCGATCTGAAAGCGATCGTCTCCTCATAGAGATCAGATGGCTATCAATGCCGATGCCAGGAGGGCAAGACCAACTCCCGAGATCTGGGCTCGGGTCATGTGTTCTTTCGCTACAAGTCTCGCTAGGACCACCGTGAATGCTGGATACAGGCTGGTGAGGACCGCCACCAACGACAGCATCCCTCCTCGGACCGCCACCAGATAGAGCATGTTCGCAGCGATGTCTGCGATCCCAACCCCAACGATGACCTTCCCAACGTCAGAGGGCCAACGGAGCGAGATTCTTCGCAGGAAAGCCAGCGGAACCGTAAGGAATGGTGCCCCGAACCGGGCCACGGCCACGGGCCAGACTCCGGCGTCGGAAGGGGTCCTAGACATCATCACGAAGAACAGCCCAAAGAGCACTCCTGCGAACAAGCCGTACCAGATACCGGATTTGCCGCGAGCTTCTTCTTGAACATAAGAGACCAGCCACATTGCGGGGAGAGCAAGGCCAATCCCCAGCCAAGCCAGTGTCCCGGGTCTTTCGCCGATCAACAATCCTACGAGAACGGGGAGACCAGCCCCTACCAGAGCTGAAAGCGGCGAGACCACCGCCATGCGGCCTCTTGACAATCCTTCGAACAGCAAAACGAAACCGCCCGCTCCAACTATCCCGGCCCCCGCTGACCACCCGAACTCGGGAAGAGTCATCGACCATGGGGAAGAGACCAGTCCGGCCAGAATCGCAGATGCAAGCCCAATTATCTCGGTCCAGACCACCACGGTCATCGCCGGGACCCGCCGCGAAGCCTGACCTCCAAAGAAGTCACTTATCCCATAGGTTGCTGATGAGAACAGGGCAAGAAAAGCCGACATCAGCGGGGACGTTAGCCAACCTCTAGATAGCAAGAATTGTCTTCCCCACACCGCAAGGCATGAAGAAGCATCCGCTGGGACACTCGACTCAAATCAGGAGACTCGTGTTTGAACACAAGACCTGTTGGGTTCAGCAGACGCACTAACAGACACGACAGGTGGGATTGTCTCCCAATTCGACTATGACGGATA
>CAYTVW010000244.1:0-3047 GCA_964441865.1 uncultured Acidimicrobiaceae bacterium | reverse complement strand
CCACTACGTGAGCCTTACCCCCGATTTCGGATGCCACGACTGCGATGTCGTCGGCTAGAAGCTCCATCGAATGCTCCGAATCACCCAGATACGGGGACGAACCGTGACCACGAAGATCCACGAAATTGAGGCGACACACATCGGCCAGCGGAGCCTGGCCCATCCACATCCGACTGTCCAGAGGAAACCCGTGGATGAACACCACCGGCGCCCCCGAACCCAACCATTCAACCTCGCACGCGCCAATCCTCATGACAGTCCCTTCTCCAGTTGTCTTCGACCAACGTCAGGGAACATCCTGCAGTCCCCAACCTACCAACACAAACCGCCCCGTCCTGGTTCAGCCGCCGAACACCATCACAACCAGCAATCCGAGCGGCCCTTCAACCGCTCCGACCCCCACCCTGTCGAATCCCGTATCGAGCAGGACACTCCGATAGCTCTCCGAGTCGACGAAGGCCTGATGCACCGCACGAACATCGGATGCCAACCCAATCGTCTCCCCGGTCTTGTGCAACTGGAGACCGACCAAGGCGACCCGTTCATCAACGAACCGGCCACCCTTTCCTTCATGGTCGAGGGACCCCTCCTGGAGAATCCATAGAGCGTGGTCGAACGCCACGTCAGCAAGACCTTCAGACCAGGCGAGTGGATCGCGTCGACTGTCGTCCCGGAAACCGTTGAGGAGGTGCCAGGCCACTTCGGCCGACTCCCGATTCGGCTTCAAATCGTCGGGGTGTGTGGCCGGAATAGCGATTGACCCGCCCTGGTCGGGAGTGAGGCGCAGAATCCCAAATAGCGGCTTCAAAACCAATAGAGATCTCAGTGATTCATCTCCAGCGACCCGTTCAAACAGACTCCGAGGCAACGCATCCGGCCCAGCCACCAGTTCGACCACACGGGAACGGTCGAGTGTTTCTTCCACACCTTCAGGGACGGGAAGCGCACGGAGAGCAGTGACGAGCACGACCAGAACTGTGAGCGCCCACAGTGCCCCAACCCCAGCGCCCAATAACCGGTTGGTGAGATTCAGGCCGGGGAGACGCATCAGCTTCGTGAGATAGTGAGCGATGAGTGACATCCCGGCACCGACGATAAGGAACAGGATCAGCCCGGCTCCGATCCTCGCTACCTCCGGACGGAGACCGAACCGGTCGGTGGCGAACGCTCCGAATGTCGAGTTGAGGCGGAACGCCAGCAGCAGCCCTACGACGAGTCCGGCCAAATCGGCAACCTCCCGGACCATCCCCCTGATCCAGCCGCGAAACATCAGGCCAGCCACATAGGCGCCTAGAACAAAATCGATCATCGGCTCACCCTTCGAGCTCGATCCTCATCCGCTTGTTGAGCCGTCCCTTAGATTCGGTTTTCGTGACGCGGATGGGGCCGACAGAGGACGTCGACCGCACATGGGTACCTCCATCAGCCTGACGGTCAAGGTCCCCAATCGTGACCACCCTGATCTCTTTCACCCATTCGGGGATCAGGTTCACTTTCGTTCTAATCAGCTCTGGGTCGGCAAGAGCGACCTCCCGTGGCAGGAATTCGACTGTCACCTGATGGTCTTTGGCAAGTTCCTTGTTGAGGCGGTCCTCCACCTCTCCTCCGAAAGCCTGCGAAATCCCCTCTAGTTCGAAATCCATACGCGCCGACCCGGGCTCCATATTCCCCCCAGTGACTTTCGCCCCGAAATCTCGGTAGATAACAGCCGAAAGGGCATGAAGCGCCGTGTGTGTGCGCATCAACTTGTGTCGACGATGCCAATCGATGGCGCCGTCGACCACCATTCCAGGTTCAAGCGGATGGGGGTCTCCAAACACGTGGAAAACCTTCCCGTCTTTCCGGACGGTATCTATGACGGGGATCACCTCGCCCTCACATCGGATCACCCCGAAATCACCCGGTTGGCCCCCGCCCCGGGCATAGAAGACAGTCCGATCTAATACGACACCGTCCTCAAAAGACTCAAGGACTCTCCCCTTCATAGACACCTGGTAGGCGTCGCGAGATGCGATCTCTTCGATGTCGACCATGATCAGGATGAGTCCCCCGTCTTGACGGTCTCTTCGTCTCCCCCTTCGTGGCCTTCTTTCCGCCTTTTCGGGATTGAAAGTTCCAAAGGTTCAGTGACTTCGATTGAGGCCTCTGCGGCCTCCGCCCAGGATTCGCCGAGGATTCGAGTCCTCCAAAGATGACCGACGATCACTCGGACTGCCGCGGTGGCGGGCACGGCTATCAGAACCCCTAAGAATCCGCCGAGCGAACCGCCAGCTATCAGGACGATGATGATCACCATTGGGGACAGCCGCACCCGAGTCCGTTGCACCAGCGGCGTGATGATGTCGTTGTCGAGCTGTTGGATGGCGGTGAATAGGGCGACAGCAATGAACGCCTTGGCGATCTCTCCCTGGAGCAGACCGATCAGTCCGGCGAGGATCGCCCCGGCGATCGGCCCAACGAACGGGATCAGGTTTAGGACACCTGATGTCATCCCGATTATCAGCCAGAACGGGAGTCCGAGAGCGAACATCGCAATCGAACCGAGAATCCCGACAATCAGCGCCACAAAGAGTTGGCCCCTCACGAAACCGCCGAGGGCCTTCCCCAAATGGGATGAGACGTATTCGACTTCCGCTCTGTGGGCTTGAGGGATCAGCCCATAAAACATTTTTCGGGTTCGTTCGAGGTCTACGAGAAGATAGAAAGCGAGGACCGGGAACAGCATCGCCACCGTGACTGCCTCGAACACTCCTTTCACAACCGCTCCAGCACCAACAACACCCCAGTCGATGATCCCTTGGAGGGATTCACGGTTCTCTGGGTCGTTCACCCACTCTTGAATATCGAACTCTCTGAAGGATTCGTCGAGTTCTATCCCGAAACGGTCGGCAGCGTCGGCTATCCAGTCGATGGTCTTGTCGACAATCGTTGGGATCTCACCGACGAACTCGGTCCCTTGATCCCGGACAATAGGGACAACGGAAAGACCGACAAGGATGAGGATCAGAGCGGTCGCAGCAAAAGCCAGCACCACCGCCACGACACGT
>CAYTVW010000243.1:0-3047 GCA_964441865.1 uncultured Acidimicrobiaceae bacterium | reverse complement strand
GGCCGGTCGGGTACGTCTCGATGAGCAACAAAGTAGCCAAACAACGCCACTCCAAGCAACGCTGTCGCCCCAAGAAGTCCCAAACTGGCTATCCAGGTGCTGAGGCTGCTTTCGCTCGTTCCAAGACTCACTTGATGTAGTGACGACGGCAGGAAAGGCACCCGCGCGACGGCCTGGGATACGGCGTATTCGCCCACAGCCACGGTCAACGCACCGAGCGCTGCCGCCTCGCCTCGGGCTGCGATCAGCCCCGAACCCACTCCAACTAGACCGTAAAACAGCAACCCCGGAATCGGAGCAAGGACTCCGAGATCTGGGAGGTCCACAGTCGCGTGCAGACCGATACTCTCGATCCTGAGCAGCACCCCCAGTCCGAATCCGATTGTGAGGAGCAAATAGACAGCCAATATCACCGCCGTTACAAGAGCGAGCAACGACCAGATCCATGTCGGCCGACTCCACCCGTTTGCCAATGACCACGCGGTTGTCCCCGATCCCATCATCGTCCCGGTGATCAAAGACCCCGTAAGCAGTGCAAACAGAACAAGAGGGAGACCGCCAAGACTGCGCCCACTCGTACCCCAAAGGTCACGCGAGATCGCGCTGTACTCCTCACCCATTTTCCGTTCCCAGTCTGAACGAATTCTCTCAAAGTCCTCCGGGACACCATCAGGTGCACCGAAACCGCCGAATTGGGCGCACGGCCCCGCGTAATCACTGGCGCCGGATTCACGCGCGGAGATCGCCGAATCCCAGTCAACCATGCATCGGTGAGCGCTCTCCAAAGGATCCAAAGCGCTCAGGAAAGAACTCGCCACCACAAACAGGGTGAAGCACCCGAGAAGTATCACATGACGCAAGGGTATCCCGTTGACGATTGACCTCAGTCTGATCACCGCGACCCCCGTTGAAGCAATGACGCGAGCGCTCCTGCCAGCTTTCCTGTAGGAGTCATGCCGTCACGCTCTCCCCCGGCCAACGCGAGGAGGTCGGGGAGCGTCCCGTCGAAGCAAATACGCCCCTCATCGATCACAATTGCTCGATCGAAAAGCTCCGGAGTCAACGTTGGCTGATGCGTCGCTACGACGGTGACAAGATTCTGTCTCTGACGGTCCATGATCAACTCAGTCAGGCAATGGACACCGAAGGCGTCAAGACCGCTGGTTGGCTCGTCCAGAAGGAGAATCGGGCGCGTCCGAGCAAAAGCGACTGACAACGCGAGTTTGAGCTGGTTTCCGCGCGAAAGCTTGCACATCGGCTTGTCGGGGACTTCGAATTGACCCATGATCATCTTCATGTCTCCGGATTCCTTCGGTGTCATCGCCAACAGCCGGGCCAATCGCTTAGGAGTTAGCGAGCCTGCGGTGCCAGGAAACTCAAGCTGCCGGGCTAGCAGACGGCAGGCGGCTTTCGATCCAGCCGCGTACCCGCCGACCTTGATGTCGCCATCTGACGGAAGAACGATTCCGCTTATGAGATTCATCAGAGTCGACTTCCCCGCTCCGTTCCGGCCGAGCAAGGCCGTCGAACCCGAATTGAACTGTAAGGTGACACGTGCGAGCGCCGACGTCTTGCCGAATTCTTTGCTCACGTCCTTGAGGACGACAGAACTGTCGCGATAGGGGCTAGGGTTATCCATGTCGACTTTCGTCGATGACTCTAATACCCGCTGCCATTCATCCAATGTTGACCACCGGCCCCAACAGTTGACTCGATCCATGCGTAATCATCATCAACAAGTGGCCAGATTCCGAAATTGTAGTGTCCGTTAGTGGTCTTCCTCTTGTACTGAACGCCGTTTGCCGTATAGGTGAATACTGCCTCATCGGCAATGTCGATGAAGGCCCAACCGATAGCTGTGTAGGTTGACCAGTCATTGACCGTGTACGAGGTTATGACCGTACCATTGCCCGAAAAGAGAACTTGATGGCGGTACGTCCAGACTCTCGGATTCGTCCGGGTTAGGTAAAGGTTGTACTCCCATGTTCCCGCCGAAGCGACACCGGCCCCCGTAAGCGCCAAAACGGCCAGGAGCGAAGCCACCAAAACCTGAATCTTCCTCTTTCTCACCATGACTGGTCCTCCTTCTAGACACAGGTCAACCGTCCGCCGGGAGGCTACTCTCTCTCTCTCTCTCTCTCCGTCAACCATCGGGACGATCAAGGAGACCATCCAGTGCCAGTCTCAATTGAACCAAACTCTCAGCCATGCAGACTCTTCCCTACCTCCCCGGGTGTGCCCCCGATCGGCTCCGTTGAAAGTGGGGGTCCTCCGCATCACAGCCCACTTCGGCGACACCGGACTCTCCCACGACTTTTCCAAGCATCCAATCGTTGTGGAATCTACCGGCCGAGACCTTCGGGCCCTTTCTCCTTCTCAGATACCGTCGGATCCGCCTCTGAACGGGTCGATTCTTGGTAGATCAGCTTTACCCCTCCAGGTTGTCGAAAAGACCGGGGTCATTTCATGACCACGAGATAGGCACGAAACTTGACCCTTACAGCCGTTCGAGTCAGCGAACACCGAAACGGCCCGGAGGCCATTGGTGGAGACTCTCAGAATCGTCTGTTCTAGACGGCCGTGAGGGTGTATTCGTCTTCTCTAACTACTGCGGCCGGAGTGTCAGGGACAACCCGACGGTGTTGCTTGGCAGCGAGCATGATTTCGAGTCCGTGCGCTCCGCAAAACGCTCGTTCCCCAAGGATCACTTCTGCCCGACGCAAGCACCGACAGCAGCGGATTACATCCGTGTTATTACCCATGTGTAATTCATCGGACGATTTTCGCGACCCTTAATTAGTTTTTCGCGACTTTTTTCGCGACATTTCAGCGGGCCCCCGAAAGACCAGATTCACTTCAGTATCCGACCCGCTAGGGTGTTACCGATTCGGCCCTCGTAGCTCAGGGGATAGAGCGACTGCCTCCTAAGCAGTAGGTCACAGGTTCGATTCCTGTCGAGGGCGCCGACCCAACCATCCTCCATCTGGCTGCTTCACTGACTCCGCTTCAAGGCCCCCCTACCCCCGGAACCTTGCCCCCTACCCCCG
>CAYTVW010000242.1:0-3071 GCA_964441865.1 uncultured Acidimicrobiaceae bacterium | reverse complement strand
GCCTCGTTCGGCGACGGTGCGCGAGATCCTTGGACTCAGCGCTTACTACATCGAAGAATGGGAGGAAGCGTTGAGAGAAATCCGCACTTTCAGACGACTCACAGGTGATCCGGGACACATGGCGATCGAAATGGACTGTCTTCGGGCGCTGGAACGTCCGCAAGAGGTTGATAAGACATGGGAAAGATTCGAAGAGATCGGCGGGAGTCGGGATGCTGACGACGAAGTCCGGGTCGTGTACGCTTCCCACCTTCTGGATCAGGGGCGGATTATGGACGCCTGGAGGATCATCAAGCCGGGGCGTCTGGTCGCGAATCCTACTGAGAGTGCGGTGAGACGATGGGCGGTGGCAGCAAAAGTAGCTGCTCAAGCCGGCGACCGAGAGTCGTGCGCGACAATCATCGGTGCAATTCGTAGGGAAGCCCCTGAGGTCGAATGGTTAGGCGATCTCACTGAAGAGTTGGGGATGTAGCCGGACAATTCTGTCCCAGGGATTCGATAAGTTTGCGTCACTGACATGAGTGCTTCCCCACGATTACTGGAGCAGACTTATGGATGTAGATCTGGCAGTGTTATGTGGGAAGGTAGCGTCGGCGCCCGAGGTGAGAGAGTTCGATTCGGGAGCAAGGCTTATGAAGCTTCTGATCACAATTCGGACAAAAACCCCAAAGAGCAGGATCGACGTGATCCCGGTTGCCTATTGGGATCCCCCGCAGGGTTTGATTGATGAGCCGCCGGAGGTTGGGGAAAGAGTTTGGGTGACTGGTTCGGTCCAACGGCGCTTTTGGGAAGGTCCCGATGGCAGGAAAAGCCGTCTGGAGATCATCGCCGAGGTGTTGACGGTCGGGGACTACAAACCGGATCGGATCGAAGAGGCGCTGATCGCGGAGAAATGTGAGATCGCCTGATCAAAATCCCTGCTCAGAGGGGACTTGACAGATGGGGTAGTCTCAGTCTTGTTCCCATCCTCGCGGCTCTGCCGCCAAACCCCGAAGGAGGTTGTCATGGTTTGGTTTTGGTCGGATGACCTTGCACGTGAACTCCTCGAATGCGGGATTGTTGAACCGGATTCGGTTCGAGGATGGTTGTCAAAACCGCTCGCATTCGCCGCAATAGCGGAAGAAGATGCGGCGTCGGTTGGCCGAAGGCTACTGGGCCTGGAGAAGGCGAAAGGCGCTGCGTAGCGGTTGGGCGGACGCGCAATCTGCGGAGGCGTTGGATCCAAGGAGTCCGGAACGGCTGATCCCCCTCGCATCAGTCCAGCGAGTCTGGTAGCGACCGGGGGATCGGCCGACTCATAGGCCAGGCGTGCCTTTTTGGAGCACGTAAAAACTGAGACATAGGTAGGTTAAGCGTCTAGTAGACGTTTAGAAGGCAAAGTGTGGCCTAAACCTCAACTTGACTCGAAGAGGGCGTCGAACCGAGGGTCGGGGAGTGGGACTAGACCGGTATCCGAGCTCCACCAAAACGGTGACAACGACAGGGAATTTGGGCCGTCTGCGTACCAGGCATCGGTTACTGATGAGAGATCCGCGAGGGCTGGAGTCACTTCGGGTCCGGTAAGTGGAAGGACCAAGGCAGCATGCGAGACGGGTAAGAAAACGACGGCTCCGTCGGCGGGGAGCTCTACAAAGCGGGAGGGGTCGAGCGCGGCTGTTGAAGCGTAGAACGGGTACTCGAGTGCGAAGAATGGGATTCCCTCAATCTGGTGCTCAGTTACCTCGAGGACTTCGTCGAGATAAGTGAGAGTGTCATCTAGCGCTGCTTCGCAATAGGCGTCCGGGTCGACATCTCTGTCGGTGAGCTCATCCCGGGTTATCGACCTGATCGAGTCGGGGAAATCGAAGACCGGGACCAGATAGATGTCGCCGATCTGGGTGCAAGAGAAGTCAATTTCATAAGTTTCCGGGTAGACCCTTAGTCGAAGAGTCCCTTCGCCTAAAGGATCGTTGACCAGAGCAATCACTGTATTGAAATGCTCAGCGATGGTATCGCGAGAATCCTCATCATCCTGCGCTGCGACGCGCTGTGCAAGATTCTCCAGACCGAGAGAGACATCGTCAGGGAGAAGTACTGCTCCGGTCGAAATGTCCAACTCGTATTCGATACCTCTTCCGTTTAGATCGGTCTCGACGGCGGCCAAGAAAGAGAGGTATTCCTCTGGAGTGTCCAAAGCTTCGGCCCACGGAGGTATCAAGACGCTAGACACAGTGGTGGAAGTGGTAGTCGCCTCAGTCGTTGAAGAGACTGTTGACACGGGCGATTCTCCAGAACATCCGACGGCAAATGGAAGAAATGCTGCGACGAGAAATGGCACTATTCGGCGGAGGTTAGGAGAGCGGATAGACCGGAACTCTGGCGGGCAACAGGGCATCAGAGGCCACCTCGAACTAAATCGTGAATACCGTTCACTGAGCGGAGAACCTCCGACGATGAGAAGGACTGTGAAGGGGCGCCGGGGGCGTTAGTGATCCGGAAGATTGTGGATTCTCCGGGAAGAAGAGTGACCAGAGCTTGGTCAACGATCGAATCAGGGGCAACCCGATCGACTAGCAGAGAAAGATCCCGCACAAGGGTCTTCGCCTTTACCGAGACGATGGCACCGTCCGCGGTTCGTTGTGCCGATGCTTCGAGATCTGCCTTGGGATATCGGAATTCTCTGTCAGGGACCCAGAACCAGAGATTCCGCATCTCGGGTGTGTCAACGACCAAGAACTCTCGAGTAGGGTCGCTTGGTACGCTCAAATCTGCGGGAACCGGCCAGTCAACGTCGGTGTTGGCCGGGATGGTGAGAGAGAATCGGTGTTCGGTCAGTGTTTCTCCGTCGGAGTTGACTCGGCGGAAAAAGGGATTGGTTATCCAATCCTCTTGTGTGAGATTGGAGAAATGGGCACGGAGGCTATCGCGACTGGATCGAGAAGGATGGATGGCGACATGAAGGCGTGAGAACGCGTTGCGTACTGCGTACCAGACAGGCTTGAGTCGACCATACCCGTCTACAAGAGCCCAAGAGATGACTGGCCAACAATCATTCAGTTGCCAGACAATCGCCCCCGAACAACGCTCTCCTA
>CAYTVW010000241.1:0-3077 GCA_964441865.1 uncultured Acidimicrobiaceae bacterium | reverse complement strand
GGCCGTCGTACATTGTGAGGACCACTCCACCAACCTCAAGATGAGGATTCAGACTCGTCCGCACAAGGTCGATGTTCTTGAGAAGCTGAGAGAGCCCCTCCAAAGCGAAATACTCGCATTGAATCGGGATCAGCACTTCAGTGGCCGCCGCCAACGCATTCACTGTTAGTAGGCCCAGCGAAGGGGGACAATCGATGAACACGAAGTCGTAGTCGTTCTTCACCTGCGTAACAGCCTGCTTGAGCCGCTGTTCTCGAGACATGAGTGAGACGAGTTCGATCTCGGCCGCCGCCAAGTCGATTGAAGAGGGGATAAGAAAAAGCCCTTTCACCGAGGTCGGTTCTATCGAGTCTTCGATTGGTACGTCCTTGAGCAGGACGTCATAGATAGAGACGCCGACTCGATCTGGTGTGAACCCCAAACCCGACGTAGCGTTGTTCTGAGGGTCAAGATCGACGAGAAGAACGCGTTCGCCCTGGAGCGCCAACCCGGCTCCCAGATTGATGGCGGTCGTGGATTTCCCCACGCCTCCCTTCTGATTTGTGATCGCTACTACTGTCGAAGGCATAGATCCCCTACGTTTAAGGCCGGGCCATGATAAGGAGCCAGGAGGGACGGTCAAGTATCTTCGGTGGAACGGCGAGCGTTTCCCACCCAGGGACTACTCGTTCTCTCTGCCGAGAGCCTCCGATAACAGCTCGTCCCGGACTCCCAAGGATATTGTCGAATAGGGTCGTTAGGGTTTCCGGATCGCCCAGGCCTCGGGCAACAATCGCATCAAAGGGTCCGACCACGTCTTTGACGTCTCCCTGTTCCACCTCGACATTGGCGAGCCCCAGAACCCTCACTGCTCTCCGCGCCAGCGTCACTCGCTTGGCGGACCGATCGACCAACAGGCACGAGACGTCCGGGAAAGCGATAGCCAAGGGTATTCCGGGGAGCCCAACACCGGTTCCGGCATCCAAGAGTTTCTTCGGAGACATGGGGAGCCAACCAAAGGCATGGGCTACAGAATCCGCTAAATGGCGGTCGTCAAGATCGTCTGTTTCGTCGGGACCGATTCCCCCCGCCCTGACCCCTTCGGTTGCCAACCAAGAGGCAAACGCGTCGAATGCTTCAATCGAGTCCTCATTCCCGCCGACGGCTCGTAGCGCCCTACGCGTTGAAGAGAGTTCCATTTACCTGATCATACGAACCTGAATCGATCCAGGGTGAATTCGATCGGATCAACTGAGCATGGTCCCGCATAGGGATGAACTAAGGGTGGCATGGTTTCACGTGATACCTTACAGTGAAACAACCCCGCCAAAGGCGGTTTCACGTGATACCTTACAGTGAAACAACGCTGCTGGAGGACGCATGTCACTTACCGAAATTGAACTCGGCTATCTCCTCGGGGTCCTCGCAGGTGCAGCCCATTTCGGCGGTGACGGCAAACAGCCCCAGATCACTCTCCGAATGCACACGCGCCACGAAGCCCTATTCCGTTGGCTCGAAGACCGAGTCCCTGAAGGGAAGCTATACGGCCCATATTCCCATTCCGGTCGCGACTACTACCAGTGGATGGTTCGGGGAGCCTTTCTTCGCGAAACGTTCGTCCCCCTCATCGTTCCCCACGTTCTCCTCTGGGATGACCACGTCCGAGCCCGATTCCAAGACATGTGCACCCGATACCACATTCCTACTTCTTGAACTTCCCTACCCTCAGGCTGATCGTCGGCCAAAACAAAAGGCCCCCCGCTTGGCGGAGGGCCCTTCTACTCAATCTCGCCTCTAGTCGTCGGAGTCGGTTTCTTCCTCGACTGAATTCGAATCCTTCTTCTCTGCCTCTCCGAGCTTCCCGATCACGACGTATCTTTGCGGTGCGACTCCCTCGCTGTAGGAACGCACCGTTCCCCTTTCTGCAACCGCGTCGTGTACGACTTTTCTGTCGGCAGCGCTCATCGGTTCCAGCATGATCTCCCCACCATCGTTCTCTACCTGATCGATCAACTGGTGAGCATAGATACTCAACGCTTCCCGCCGCCGAGACCCGTAGCCCGCGACGTCCAGGCGGAGCCTCGCGGTACTCTGGTTCTTGCGGTGCATCACGGTCTTTGTCAGTTCGTGAATCGCCTCGATGACCGATCCCCTCGGCCCGACCATCGCTTCCGTCTGTGATCCTTCCACATCGGCAATCACGGTTTCGTCTTCCGCACGAACCTTCACCGTTCCTTCAAGACCGAAGGCCTTGACCAGCCCCTCCAAGAATTCCCTCACCACTGGAATGTGGTCTTCTATCGGAACCACGGTCTCTCCCTTCTTCTGACGCACGTCGCGATTCTGTCCTGTCCCACGGACGCCTCCACGCGAGGAGCGACCATTGTCGGACCCTTTCCCGTTCCGACTCTTCGACGGAGCTGGCCGTTTCTGGTTGGCTCCATCTTTGTCGGACTTCTCTTCCCTACTCCGACCCTTCCCCTTCTGACTCGGCCTCTTCGAGGATCCCTCCGGGCCGGTGGTCCGGCGTCGTCTTCTACGACCTTCAGGACGTCTTCTCACTTCGATAATCGCGTCCTGCCCTCCGAGGCCCAGAAACCCTTTTTCAGGCTCCTGCAAGACCCTGAACTGTACGTCGTCTCTCTCGGCTATGCCGAGTTCATTCATCGCGTAGGCAAGAGCTACTTCTACTGTCTTGCCCCTAACCTCAAGAATTTCCACCTTCACTTCCTCCTGCGGCGCATCTTCTTAGCCGAGACCGGATGGGGTCGCTTCGCGTCTCCATCTAAGTCTGACTCGTCTACCGCTAGTCCCTGTAACGACTTCGCCCCTCCATTGCCTCCTGGGTTCGCATCCGGTCGACCTTCCATAGCGAACAAGACGAACTGCTGTCCCAGCCTGAACAGGTTGCTCGTCGTCCAGTAAAGCACCAATCCCGACGGAAAACCGAACGAGATGAACCCAATGAACAACGGCATGATCTTCGTCAACATCTGTTGACTATGTCGCTGCTGAATCTGCTGAGCGGTCATCCCCTTCTCGTTCACCTCCAGACCCAGTTGCGCATGCCATTGCTGGAAATACTGCGATCCCATCAT
>CAYTVW010000240.1:0-3082 GCA_964441865.1 uncultured Acidimicrobiaceae bacterium | reverse complement strand
TGGCACCACCGGGACCCTCACCGACGGCGACAAAGATCGGCTCCTTAAGCTCACTGATTCTGATGCAGGGGCCGGGAACCGCCTCATCGCGATTGCCCGAAGATCTCTCAGCTCAGAACCCACCCGAATTACGGACGTTGAGAAAGACCTGGTCCTAATCGGAATCCTCCGACTCAACGACCCTATCCGTGGTTCTGCTGTCGCCACCGTCGCTTCCGCCCGAAAAGCCGGTTTGAGTGTGATGATGGTCACTGGAGACCACCCCGGAACCGCAGCTCAAATCGCACGCGAAGTAGGACTCGGATCGTCCTTGATGACCGGTCAAGAAATCCGAGATCTCGGCGCCCCCTCGGATCCCACCGAGTACCAGATTTACGCCCGCGTCGAACCTGATCAGAAGCTAGCCCTCACCCAGCGTCTGCAAGAGTTGGATCATGTCGTTGCCGTGACCGGTGACGGCGTCAACGATGCCCCTGCCCTGAGGGCAGCCAATATTGGTGTGGCGATGGGCGGATCGGGTAGCGAGGTCGCCCGGCAGGCTGGCGACATGATCATCACTGATGATGACCTCGAGACCGTCGTAGAAGCCATTGCGGAAGGCCGGACCATCTACGACAACATCAGAAAGGTCGTCGAATACTTGGTGGGTGGGAACATCTCCGAATTGATGGTGGTTCTGGGAGGGCTGCTCCTTCTCCCGGCGCTCGGGATACCTCTCCTCCCCTTACAGCTTCTTTGGATCAACCTCCTCACGGACGGGCTTCCGGCACTGGCATTAGGTGTTGATCAAGGCTCTCCAAAGCTGATGCAGCGTCCACCGAGGTCGGCCGACCAAGCTCTACTTGACGGACCAAGGCTTAGGCTCCTGAGTATCAGGGGTGCGATGATCGCTTCCGGATCACTATTCATCGGGTGGTTTGCCCTGCACCAAGGGTCTGACGCCACCACATCGCGAGCAGCCATGTTTACCACCCTGATGCTGGCGCACCTCGCCTACGCCCTGGTAGTCCGGATTCCGAGTACAGGATTCAACCCCGCTGTTTTCTCCGCAATCGGTTCTGGGATCTTCCTGCAGTTTCTCTCAATAGTCTGGGAACCGCTGCGGAGTCTGTTGGATATGACCACGTTCGGTTTCGAAGAATGGCTATGGATTCTGGGAGCGGCCGCGATCCCCGTTGTAGCAATGTGGATCTGGAACTCCTCCGTTGAAGGGAAGAAGCTCGACTACCCAAGTGTCGGCGGTCCAACGGAGTAACGCGGAATCAACTGATCAAGTGGGATCACACCGTCAGAGAAGAGTCTCAGACTCCATCTCCGCGGCGAATGGTCCACATCAGCGGTGATTCAGCCGAGATTCTCTTCGGCGTTTGCGTGACCGGCGACGACGAATCTGGACCCTCTCCTGTGGTGTTTTCCCACCCCAGATCCCTTCAGATTGCCGCGAATCCAGAGCGAATTCGAGACATTCTTGAGAAACCGGACACTGTTCACAAAGAGCCTTGGCTCGGAGAATCTCTTCGGTGTCGTATGAGGAGGGAAAGAAGGTCAAACCCTCCATCCCGACACAAAGGCCGGAGTTCCGCCAAGGCTCATACACGAATTCGATGCTTAGTTCCGTTGCGTTACCCACGAGAATGAAACGACAATTGATCCGGTTTCGTTCCCATCCAACCGGCCAGATGACTAGTCTTTTCGTGTTATGGCGAGTGACCTCGGGTCCTGTATCTCAAGGCGTTTCCCTTATTGGCGAGCCAATCTCGCAGATTTGGTGCGGATTCCTTCTGTGAGTGCCCCCGGATTCCCCGCCGAGAGCCTCAAGCGTTCAGCTGAAACCATCTCCAGTATGTTGCTGGAAATCGGGATGCGGAATGTCCAGATCTTTGAGATGTCCGGGGCCCACCCTGCGGTGTTCGGAGAATTCCCAGCTCCTCCCGGCGCCCCAACCGTTCTCCTGTACGCCCACCACGACGTGCAGCCGGCGGGTTCGATTTCGAAATGGGAGAGCGATCCTTTCGATCCCGTGATAAGAGACGGAAAGATGTTCGGGCGCGGCGTCTCTGATGACAAGGCCGGGATCATCGTTCACCTTGCAGCCATCGACGCCTTCGAAGGCAACCTCCCAGTCGGAGTGAAAGTTTTTGTCGAAGGCGAGGAAGAGATCGGATCGACCAATCTTGCTGGATTCGTAGACAGAAACCGCGAGAGGATGGATGCAGACGTAATAGTCATCGGTGACTCCCAGAATTGGAGCACAGACAGGCCAGCTCTGACAGTCTCGCTCCGAGGAACGGTCGCGGTGAAAGTCGACGTGACAACCGCGAAAACAGGGGTGCACTCCGGGCAATTCGGTGGCGTATTCCCTGACGCCCTGACTGCTCTGGCTCATCTTATGACAACACTCCACCACCCGGACGGATCGGTGGCTGTCAAAGGACTTGCCGAGACCGAGGCCGATGATCTCGACCTGACCGCCGACGACCTGCGAAACACTATGGGAACCGTCCCCGGACTCAGAGAGCTCGGAACGGGGTCGGTTACGAGCAGGTTGTGGGCCAAACCCGCAATCTCCATTCTCGCTCTAGATGCTCCTCCAATCTCCGAGACCATCAACCAGCTAGTCCCGTCTGCAGCTGCGAAGGTAAGCATGAGGACGGCTCCCGGACAGGATACCGAGGCGGCATTCCAGGCACTGACCGAACATCTCCTATCCAACGCACCGTGGGGTGCTCAAGTTGAAGTCACTCGACTCGAGCACGCATCTCCGTTCTCAGTTCCATCGAACGGGCCAGTCCCGCAGGCTTTCGCTGGCGCCATGACACAAGCCTGGGGGGTTGAACCGGCCTACATCGGGATGGGAGGTTCCATCCCCTTCGTAGCAGACATCGCCGCTCGATTCCCGGAATCTGCAATCGTCCTGACGGGACCGGGCGACCCCACTTCGGCAATCCACGCTCCCAATGAGAATCAGGATCTGCAGGAGTTGGAAAAGTGCATTCTCGCCGAAGCTCTCGCCCTCGAAGCTTTGGGACGGATTTCCATCTAGGACTCTTGAGCAGATATTCGGCGCGCTCGTCGATCCGCA
>CAYTVW010000239.1:0-3084 GCA_964441865.1 uncultured Acidimicrobiaceae bacterium | reverse complement strand
GATCCGTTTCAGGGTCTCATTGATGAGCTGCTCTTGTTGGACTCTCCACGTCCAGTTCCCTTCGGACGTCCCTGGACGGTTCATCCTGGCTTCTGACCCCAGCCCGAGGTGATCCTGCAATGGGACTATCGCCGTCTCGGCTGGGGAATTCATTAGGGCTTCGATGAGGCGTTGTGGGAATTCGTCGACGGTGCACTGGAGCGTTGAGAGGGCGCGGGATCTGGCTTTTTCGTCGATTGGAGTGTCGGAGGTGATCCACCCCAACGCAGTGTCGTTGTCATGGGTTCCCGTATAGGCGATCACCCGTTTTGGAATATTCCTGATCGTATGGCCTTCTTCGGCCCCAAAACCGAATTGGAGAACTCTCATTCCCGGTAGGCCGTACCTCTTTCTAAGAGCGACCACCGGAGGAGTGATGACCCCCAAATCCTCAGCAATCAACGGAAGAGGGTCAATGGTGGCCACAAGAGAGTCGAACAGTTCGTTCCCCGGTGCCTTCACCCAGGTTCCCTTGACGGCGGTCGGTTCATTGGAAGGGATCTCCCATGCGGCCTCGAACCCGCGGAAATGGTCGATACGGACCAAGTCGAACTGAGAAGTGATGCTGCGGATGCGGGCTGTCCACCAGACGAAACCGGTTTCCTTGTGATGGTCCCAGTTGTAGAGCGGGTTTCCCCATCTCTGGCCTGTAGGCGAGAAGTAGTCGGGAGGGACGCCTGCAATGACTCTGGGCATACCCTTCGGATCCAACTTGAACAGCTCAGGATTGGCCCATACATCGGCCGAATCGTGAGCGACGAAGATCGGTAGATCGCCGATAAGTCCGATTCCTCGCTCACGGGCGTGTTCCTTGAGTCGACGGAACTGAAGGTCGAACAAGAACTGTTCTACTCGGACTCTCTCGAACTGTTCTTCGAGTCTTGAACGGGCAGACGAGATGTCCTTGGCGCGTCTCGACCGGATTTCTTCTGGCCATTCCCACCAAGGGCGGCTGTCGAACGACCGTTTGAGGGCCGTGTACACCGCGAATTCGTCGAGCCATGCCTGTGATTCCAAGAACCCTAGGTAATCGGAGTGCAGATGTTTGGAGGCGGCAAAACGGGACGTTGCTTCCGCCAGAATCGACGATTTCCATTGGATGACGGCACCGAAATCGATATGGTCCTTGGGAAATCCGGGCGGCTCAAATGGATCAAGTAGGCCCTCTTCTACCAGTGCCTTAAGATC
This sequence comes from uncultured Acidimicrobiaceae bacterium, assembly GCA_964441865.1. Classification (GTDB taxonomy): domain Bacteria; phylum Actinomycetota; class Acidimicrobiia; order Spongiisociales; family ZC4RG35; genus CAYTVW01. Next base: position 1,857 of record CAYTVW010000239.1, on the reverse strand, counting down.
GATGAGGAGCGGGTTTCCCGCGAAAGTCGAAGGCGACTGATAGGGAGAATCGGCGAAACCGGTTGGCGTTATGGGCAACATCTGCCACCAGGTCTGGCCGGAATCCGCAAGAAAATCAACGAAACGATGAGCGCTCTCGCCGAGAGTTCCGATCCCATTTGGCCCGGGCAAAGAGGTTGGATGTAGAAGGATTCCTGCGGTTCGAGTCACCCGAAACAAGTATACGGGAATTGGGCGGGTACGACTTTGCCCACTTTGTCGTGTCAACCCATCTATCGTTCAAGGAATATGCCGTCGAAGTCACCGACCCCACCTTGGCTTCTCCGCTCGGTATTCATGGTGGCCGGGGTGTCTTTACTCGTAGTGCTCGGAGTGTTCATCACAATCCGGCTGTGGCATCTGATTGTGATGGTGTTTGTGGCTCTCTTCATCGCGGTGGCGCTTGAGCCGGCTGTTCAATTCTTAGTGAAGAGGGGCTGGAACAGGAGGAAAGCCACAGGAGTTGTTTTCCTCGGTGCTGTGGTGTTCTTCGGCCTATTCATCGCCAGCCTCGTCCCTCTGTTCATTTCTCAGGCCAGCAGCCTCACCAACTCGCTTCCTGGCTACTTGGCGGAACTACAGGAATGGCTTGCCTCACATGGGTTAACTGACATCGACCTCGCTTCCGACGAGATCTCTGATCAGTTCGAAGACATCGGATCGATCCTTTCTCAGTATGGGGCGCGGGTGGCCGGAGGTGTGTTTGCGTTTGGAAACAGCTTGATCGGAGGCTTGTTCAAGACCGCCACGATTCTTTTGTTCGCCTACTACATGGTCGCCGATGGACCCAAGATGAGACGCACTTTGCTGAGTGTCCTGAGTGAGAGAAGTCAGAGAGAGACTCTCCGGATCTGGGAGATAGCGGTCGAGAAAACCGGAGCCTATATCTACTCAAGGGTCATCCTCTCTATCGTTGCTGCGGCGTTCACCGCTCTCGTACTGACGATTCTTGGTGTCGATTACGCGGTGGCTCTCGGACTCTGGGTGGGGGTCATCTCTCAGTTCATACCGGTGATTGGCACCTATATCGCGGCTGTTCTCCCGGTGATGGTTGCTCTAGCGTCAGGGAACGACGGCACCTGGCATCTTCAACGGGCCCTTTGGGTGATGTTGGCATTGGTTGCCTATCAGCAGATTGAGAACCTTCTGGTGGCTCCCCGGATCACAGCCAAGGCAATGTCTATTCATCCGGCGGTGGCGATCGGCGCCGTGATAGCTGGCGCAGGGCTCCTAGGTGGGGCGGGAGCGGTGTTGTCTCTCCCCGTTGCGGCGACAACCCAAGCGGTGATCTCGACGGTTATTAGGCGGCACGAATTGATCGAATCCGATTCGTTGGTTGATGAGAGAGAAGAAGACCGGCGCGAGCGGAAGGGCCATCGCCGAACTGGCCGTGGTCCCACACCGGAATCGCCGACTGTCGAAGAAGACCTCACTTCTCTCTGATCTTTCTTCAGTAAACCCTGATCTGGCAGGGCGTGGCCCGGCATTGGCCGATACACTCTCTCCGACCCATAGGGAGGACAATCGGATGGATGCAATGACCGCCGCCATGCGGGCTCGGCTAGACGACATCGTCGAAGGCCGGACGATGGTTGACGTCATCAGGGAGAACGCGGAGAGGTATGGGGATCTTCCGTCGGTTCACTGGAAGTCGGACGGAGCGTTCGAATACTTCACCTGGTCTGAATATCGGCGCCAGATCCTGATCGCGGCCGCGGGCCTCCAGTCGCTCGGTGTGAAGCCCGAAGATTTCGTCGCAATTCAAGCTTCGAACCGGGTCGAGCACGCTCTTGTTGATTTCGGTGTGGTTCATGCAGG
>CAYTVW010000238.1:0-3100 GCA_964441865.1 uncultured Acidimicrobiaceae bacterium | reverse complement strand
CTGCTTTTGACACTCCACATCGCTTACCGACTCGCTCCCCGTCCCCGCGTCGTCCTCGCGACTATTGTGTCCCGCCAAGAGCAACCGCTCGCTCAGCGGAGTTCCGCCAGCTCAGGGTGGCTTTCTAAGAATTCTCTTTCCCGCTCTTCCAGGATCTTTTCAAGAACAGCTGAGTCTTCCGAACCGCAGAAATCGTCTCGAGCCTTAGCTCGGATCTCGAAGTCCTCTGCTGCTAACCACTCGAGATCTCCAAACTCAACTCCCTGATCAGCCATTTCCTGGCGGGTGTCAAGGAGGCTTCCGACAAGCTCATCTCGACTAGCGAATTCGAACCCCGCCTCAGCCATACAGCTGCTCCAACTTCTTCGTGCCGCAAGAACCCTTGGATCGTTCTCACCAACTGAAACGTACTCAGACATCTCTGCCAAGAGAGCCAAGAAATCCTCCTGGACGATGCCGTGCGTCTGCTCAAATACCGAGTCCACACACCCCATTTTCGAATCGGACCCCCAATACGCCTCCCAATACGCCTCACACTCCGAGTCATCCATCCCACCAAGTACCTTCTGGTTCGGATTTTCGGCCGGTTGCAATGTCCGAGTCTCGGTCCCCACCGTGAACACGCCGTAACCCTCGAACTCGACCAGAGGGCCAGCTCCCTGGTCGACTGTCGGACCCTCGAGTTCTAGGACCAACGGGTCGACCCAAGGGATGTATTCGAAACCTTTCTTGGCCATGCACTCCGCTATAGCTGCCTCTTCCTCATAGAGGCGCCCATAGAACGGATCAGAAGAATCCGGGGCCATTCCCTTGTCCGAACAAGCCCCTAAAAGAACGGCAAACACCACGACAACCACAGTCGCTCTCACTGCCCGACCGTCTCTTCTATCCAATTCGCGATTTCGTCCTGCCCTTCTTCTCTGGCAATCGCAACCAGATCTAATCGTCTCTGAAGGTCTTCTAGGTCAAGCCAACCTCTGTCATACAGAGCCACCAACAGGTCAAATTGACCTTCACCAACAACCCATCGGTAATCGTCGTCGGACGGGAAGACACCACGATCTCGAAACCAGCCCATCAATTCCATACGGCCGGGGCTCATTGTCAGCTCGATAGGCCTACCACCATATTGATCTTTCACATCGAGGGCAGCACCCGCTTCATAAAGGATGTCCAGCATCTCCGGTCCGCCAGTCTCATAGAAGTAGACAACATCGAAGACAGCAGTCCACCCCGTCGAGTGGACCTTCCCCGCATGGTCTGTCCCGTTTGGATCCGCCCCGCCTTCGAGCAACATGACAGCACCCTCGACGTTCTTAGCTGCCACAGCCTGGCGAAGCGGAGGGACATACCCAGCCTCAAGATCAGCCCCACAATCGATCAACACCCTCAGCACTTCGTTGTTACACGTTCCAGCCGCCCAGCCCACAGACGTTATCCAAGTCAGGTACTCGCCCGATTCGAACCCGACCAGTTCTTCGGCACTAGAAACCGAAAGCGATTCGAACACTGCAAGGTCTTCATCAGGAATCACCGAAGACGCTAAATCGCTGTGAATATACGGAGAGAGACACGGATAATCACTGTCCGAGACCGCTCGAGTAGTCGTCACAGTGGGAGCAGACTCCGGAACCGTGGGCCTCGGCGGAACCGGAACCCGGCCATCAGAAACCGCTTCCCAATACACCCAAAAATACTCCCACTGAACATCCGCCAACACCTCTAGGCCCCGCTGAGAACAAGCATCATCAGCAGTCTTAGCGGCTATCTCGTCCGCCGCTGCCTCCTCCCACTCAACCGACCCAAACTCGACCCCATCCATCCCCATATGTTCTCGCCGAAGATCGAACAAACCAAAAATCGCACGCCTATCAGCGACGTCGTAACCAGCCTCTGCCATACACTCCGACCACCCCTCAGCGTTAGCAGCAATGACCAAAGGATCCCTATCGGCCAGCTCAAGGAACTCTGCCAACTCAGGCCCCACCGATTCCGCCGCCTCCCACGACAACCCAAGAACATCATGCGCGGCCAACGCCACACACCCCTTCTCAGTCCCCGACCCCCACAACGCCTCCCAATACCGCTGCTTCCGCTCCTTCGGCCAAAGATCACTCAAATCCGGTGGCCCGACCTCTTCGGCAACAGTGAAAATCCCATACCCCTCATAAACCACCGGCACTTCAGAAGCAGGGTCACCACCAGGAATCAGCCCGACCACACCGGGATCGTCGCCAAACCCCCGACCCCGAAGACACACATCAATACTCGCCCGGAACGAGTCGATAGTCGTGTCCCTCACATCGCTTTGATCACTACAACCAGCAGAAACACAAGCCAACACCATGCCCAGAAAAACCGGCACCAATAATCGGACCATCCCAAACCGGAACTTGGCTAACGCCTTGAACATGAATCCTCTCTCCCACCCGACGCAATCTCAACAGCACCAAAACCCGCCCGCCTACCAGGAAACCGATCACCGCACAATGAAACTGATGTGGTTCTTGTCATAGGCGATGGCGTTCAACGTATCCAGCTTAAGAGCATCTTTGCGGGTGATCTTGACACACCCCTCGGACTTGTAGTCCTGCTCGACGACAGTGTCCCACCGCCTGGGCTCAGTAGCCCCTTGAGAACCATCCTGCTCCATCTCAGAATGAAGAAAAAGGCCCCACCGAAGGGTGGTACCCCCATCTCCTGGGTCGCAGTAATGGTTGTTGAGCGCCCAGGCAACCCCATGAATCAAGCTGGCCCCACCCCGCGAGGTACCCTCCACCAAAGAAAACCTGCCCTGCACAACATATGCCCCCAAAGGAATCCACCCCACATTCGACGTGCACGAATTCTTGCTCGTTCCCGAACCCGCTCGTGTGCGAAGCCTCCACCGTGCTCCATTGAACGAAAGATACGCATCGAGTGTCCCCTGACTCAAATCATCCTCCGAAGGCCGGTAGTAGTAGAAATTCGGATGGGTCCCTCCGTTTGGACTGTAATAACGCAACTCGTAGGTCTGCTCATCAGCCGCTCTCGTCAAAGCCGCAGGCACCACTACCAGGCCAGCCACCAGCATCGCCCCTGCCGCGAGCAACAACCAACG
>CAYTVW010000237.1:0-3108 GCA_964441865.1 uncultured Acidimicrobiaceae bacterium | reverse complement strand
TGTACCCACAAGCATCCCGACAAAGAGAGCGAGAGCGAAGTCACGAAGGCTGGCTGCCCCGAACAGAATCGATCCGACAAATAGCAGGCTCCCCACTGGGAATAGCGAGGTGAGCGACGTGCTGATCGAGCGGAACAACACCATGTTCAAAGCCCGGTTAACGATCCCGGAATAGGTGGTCTGGGAATCAGAGCCCTTTTCGAGTTCTTTCACCTTGTCGAAGCCGACAACCGTGTCGTAAAGGGAATAGCTCATGATTGTCAGAAACGCAATCAGGGTCGCCGGCGTCACCGAGAACCCCGTTATCGAGTAGACGCCCACCGTGATGAGGAGGTCATGGAGAAGAGCGACGATTCCGGCGATAGCCATCTTGAATTGAAGCCGGATCGAAATGAAGATCAGCACAAAGATCATGAACCAGACAAGTGCCTTGATCCCCTTGCGAAGAACGTCTGCTCCGAAAGAGGAGCTCGTAGCTTCGATAGAGTTCTCTAGCCTCGGAGAACCACTCAGCGCCGCGACGCCATCAGCTAGGGCATCTTGTCCAGCGCTGTCTAGCGGCTTCGTCTGACTCCTCACGAGTCCACCTTCGACTTCGCCGATGATCTGGACCCGAGACCCTTCAAGCCCTAGGTCTTCAAGGAGCGTCTGATAATCCCCTTCCGTAGCTCCCGAAAGGTTCTCGGCTGTAACCGCAGTCCCCCCTTTGAACTCAAGACCAAGGTCGAGTCCCAACGTCGCGAGAGCGATGACGGAAGCCAGTAACAGGACCCCGGAAAGTAAGAACCAACGATTTCGGCGTCCAACAAAGTCGTAGTTGGTCTCGCCTCTCGAGAATCGAACTAAAGCGTTCACAGCCCCTCCTCCTTTCCAGAACCGGCAACAGCTGCAATTGAGAATGCTCCTCGCTTCCCGAAAGGCAGATGCCCGATGATCCAAACCGCCCTCCGGGTGTAGACCCGAGCGATCACGATATCCAGGAATGTCGCAATCCCAAGTGCGAGAGCGAAACCTCGCACGTTCCCCACAGCCAAGAAGTAGATCAAGACAGCCCCGATCAAAGAGACCGTGTCAGCCGTCAAGATGGTTCGGAAGGCCTTCTTGAAGCCATCGGTCACAGCGGATGGAACATTCTTACCTTCTCGAATCTCGTCCTTGATTCTCTCGAAGTAGACGATGTATGAGTCACACGTGATCCCGACAGATACCACGATCCCGGTGACACCGGCCAAAGTCAGAGTCACTCCCGGTTCGACCCCCAAGATCCCGAACACGCTGATGAGGAACGCTCCGAATACGCCCAACCCCACGATGGCAACCAACCCAAGAGACCGGTAGAAGATCAAGAGATAGAGAGCGACCAGACAAAGACCGAGGAGACCGGCCAAGAGTCCGATTCTCAGTGATTCTTGACCAAGAGTCGCCGAAATCTTCTGAGCGTCGGGGGTGTCGAGGAAGCTCACAGGCAACGAGCCATACTTGATTAGGGAAGCCAAGTCGATCGCTTCCTGGCGGGGATTTCCCCCGCTTCCCAATGTCACAATCGCTGATCCCCCGGTTATCCCCTCCGGGCCGATATCGGATTCCACTGCCGGGGCCGAGATGATCTCGCCATCGAGAACGATGGCGATCTGCCTCTGAGCCGTCCCAGTGGGGAAGCCAGCGGCAGTCCCGGTCAACTCAGCGAACAGGTCCCCTCCGCGGCTATCGAAATCGAGGACAACGTACCAAGAGAGTCCGTCTTGGGTTGACGGAATCGCACCCGTCACTAAGTCCCCCGTAAGCTCGGTTGCGGCAAGGTGATAGACATAGTCGCCGTGTGCCAGGAAGGACTCTTCAGCCGGATCGTCGACCAGACTGAGTCCCGTAAGCGGATCTAGCTTCCCAACCAATGACGGAGGAATTGTCGTTGTGGTGGTCGTCGCGACTGTGGTCGTCGTTGACTCAACCACGGTGGTCGTAGCGGTCTCCTCGAGATTGTCCGGGATCGTGGTGGCAGGAATACCTTCTTCGTCCGGGATAGTGGTTCCCAACTCCTCCTGGTCCGGGACTGTCACCTCCGGGTCGTTCTCGCCCGATGTCGTATCTGTCGACTCAGCAGGAAGGCTGGTGGTGGTCGGCAGCACAGCATTGGGATCAACATAGAGTGACCCGTAAGGGCCATACCGCCCCCAGTAAGCCTCTATGACCGGGCGGAAACTCAATACGCCCGCTTTGCCGATCACATTAAGCGCTCGCTCCTCATCGCTCACCCCAGGGAGCTGCACGAATATCGAGTTTCCTCCTTGCACCTGAATCTCGGGCTCCTGCACCGATCCCAGGTCCTCGATTCGCAGCCGCATCCTCGCGACGACCTCTTCTAGAACCTCCGGCGGTGTCCCCTCGGGAGCCGTCAGCAGCACTGACACACCACCCTGCAGGTCAAGACCCAGCTTGGGAGTCACATCATTAGCCAACAGCGCTGCCAAACCGCCCCAGGCCAAAACTAGAACCACCAAGAGTCCAATTACCCGACGTCTCATCTCAGCTCACTTCTCCTCGAACGGTCGCAATCGCCCGCTTAGCTATGCGGATCCGTCCCTCCTCGATTTCTAGTGTCACCGAATCGTCCTCGATGAAAACCACCCGGCCAAATAACCCACCGATAGTGACTACGGCATCTCCCACCTTCAGTAGGGAAAGCATCTCGTCTTGCCGCTTCTTCGCCAATCGACGGGGAAGATAAAGGATCGCCCACATCGCCACCAACATCAGCACGAACACCCAAATAGAACCCGTGCTCGGAGGACTGGTCGATGTCGGATCGGCTTGTTGTGCGACTATCAGCAGTTCAGGCATGTTTCACTCAAGGTCAGATGCAAGACCCGGAACATTAGCCCCGTCTTTCAGCCCCTGAGCCGCGACGTTCCAGTTCCTCGGAACGGAACCGGTCGAAAGTCCCCTCAACGATCGCCCGGCGGGAGCGCCCGAGAAGTCCCATCATGTATGCAAGGTTATGGATAGAGAGGAATCGGAACACCGACAACTCGTTGGTTGAGAGAAGATGCCTCAAATAGGCTCGGGAGAGAGAAAGGCAGACAGGACACTGACATTCGCTATCAAGAGGAC
>CAYTVW010000236.1:0-3117 GCA_964441865.1 uncultured Acidimicrobiaceae bacterium | reverse complement strand
TCCTTCAATAATCCACGCGTGCTCGAATGAGACTATTGTCTCTCTCTCTCTCTCTGTCAATGGTTTGCCCGGATTTGGGTGAAAGACTTCTTCTCGGTCCCTCGGTCCTTCGGTCCCCCCGGCTTCGCCGGGGGGAAAGTACCGCAAGGGTTCGCTTCGCGAACCCGCAGGGGTAGGGGGACAAGGCACCCGGGTATCGCCACTCGAGTCGAATCCCGCGGCGTCTACCCAGCACCAGGACCGTTGAACTCGGGAAGCGGACCGACATCGATGATATAGGCGTTCGGGTTGACGTTCAGGCAGAGACTTAAGTAGCTATTCCCGCCTAGTTCTTCGAGGGTTTGCGTCAGAAGGCCGATGTCCGTGATCAGTTCGATGCCTTCCACGCCCGCTGAAGTCAGACATTCCTTGTATTCCTCAAGCTGTAAGGCGTGCTCTTGTGGTGTGAGGACATGCTGGTCGCTCCAGAGGAGGAACACTCGATCAAGGTAGGTCTCGTCGCAACTGAGATCTGCTGTGTTGGCCCGGTCGAGGTCGGCGTTTTCTGCTGTGAATGAGTGGTGCAAGTATGTGCGGTCGTCGTTCCATACGGGTCCCTGGGCGGGAAATCCCGCATCTTCTATACAGGTCAGATATGCGATCACAGCAGCCTCATATTCGGATTCGGTGATCGTTCCGTCGGCGAGCATCGCCCTTTGGAGGTCTGAAGAACCATTCGATGTTGGAGGCACGGTTGTCGTGCTTGAGGTCGCACTACATCCTGAAAGCAAAGAAAGAAGAAGGAAACCGACCAGATTGAAGTGTATGCCTTCAATCATGAGACGTATGGGGACCAAGGCATCCACGTCCAAGGATAGATTCCAGTCAGGGCGCTCCCGGCTGCTTCGACCATCGTTCCCGTTGGTCTGTTAACCCATCCCATGGCTACTGAGCTGTTGCCCTTGTATGCGCCCATGTAGGTCCAGTTGTCTCCGTTGTCGGAGGAGATATGTACCTTCATGCGAACGTTCTTACCGCTGGCGCATTGAGCGTCGTTTTCGAAAATCTGGGCGTGGGCGATCTTGGTTGACGATTCGTACCAAGCCTTGACCGAGAAGGTGCATTCGTGCCAGGTGTAGGTGACTGTTGCCATTATCGGCAACGCCAGTCCGAGGGTAAGGGTGAGGCCGAAGGCTGTTGCGAGGGCAGATAGACGGGTCTTGCGAGTCACGGTGACCTCCTTCAATAATCCACGCGTGCTCGAATGAGACTATTGTCTCTCTCTCTCTGTCAACGGTCTTATCAAATAGGAGGGAAGATGCGTTCTCTTGCAGTGGCCTTGGGGTTGTTACTGATACCGCTCGGATTCCTTGTCTGGCTCCGGGCTGCGACGAACGACCGACTCTCCGAGCTTTCCGACACGCCCGAGCCGGTGGTGATGGTGGCTGCGGATACGGTCTCCGACCATCGTCAGGGAGTCCAGTTAGTTCTCGAGTGGGGGGTTCCCACCGAGGTGGCGGCACCGGAATGGTACGGGACTGTGACTTCAGTTGGAGTTGCGCCAGGAGAAACAATCGAAGACGGCGACCAGGTGGCGATCATCGACGGGATTGCGAGGAGAGGCTTCGTTGGAGAGACCCCGTTCTATCGCTCGTTAGCAGCCAAGGCGACGGGGACCGATGTCTTCGAACTAGAGAGTCTCCTCGTGCGATGGGGGTTCTTCGAGGACGAACCCGACCAGACTTTCACAACGTCTACGGCCGCCGCGGTGACCCGACTCGGCGTTTCGCTTGGTGTCTCCGATCCCAGGGGACTGTTCGACCCATCATGGGTGGTATGGCTGGGGGATGAGCCCCTCCAGATTGCCTCGACCTCTTTGAAGGCAGGATTCCCGGCACCGTCGCCAGGGAGTGCTGTCATCACCGGCCGTTCGAATCTTTTGGGTGTCGGGCTTTCTGACGGTTCCGGAACACCGCTGTTCCTTGAGGGAGAGTGGATCCTCTCGGTCGCCGGTTTGGATCTCAAGCTCCAAGATTCAGAGATGGCCCCTGAAGAGCTCTCCGAATTGGCAGATGTTGTCCCCGATGATTCTCTCCAGGTTGGAGGGATGATCCGAAAGGCAGACGCGCCTCCGGCCGTGGTCGTCCCAGCCACGGCTGTGGTGGTCGACTCCGACGGCACCACATGTGTCTTCGTGGAGGCTTCGGGTTTCGAAGCCCGAATCGTCGAGTTGGGCGACGGCGGGATTTCTAACGTTGACGTGATATCAGGTCTTGTAGACGGGGATCGCGTTCTTGTTAACCCAGGCGATGCTTTAGAAGTCCTCTCATGTCACTAAAGACATCTGACGTTACCCATAAATACGGTGCGAATTCTGATCCTGTATTGGTTAACGTTTCTGTCACTATTGAGGACGGCGAGACTGTCGCTTTGATGGGCCCTTCGGGTTCAGGGAAATCCACCCTCCTAAGCATTATTGGCGGTCTTCTCAAGCCAACTGCTGGATTGGTGGAAGTCGACGACAGCCCACTCCCAAAGGACCCTCCTCCCGATCTAATCGGCTGGGTTTTTCAGACGGTGAACGCACTTGGCCGACGGACCACTCTCGACAACGTCGCTGCCCCTCTCTTGGCACAAGGACAAACCAGAAAAGAGGCAGAGCCAACTGTCCGGGCATTACTAGAGACTGTTGGTCTGGTCGACAAGGCCTTAGCTCGGGCAGCATCACTTTCGGGTGGTGAACTTCAACGGGTCTGTATTGCCCGTTCACTCGCGACAACGCCTCGTTTTGTCCTGGCTGATGAGCCGACCGGCCAGCTCGATCACCGAACGTCGGAGAGGGTCCTTGATGCTCTGTGGGCAGCGCGGCCTCCCCACACATCGATGGTGATCGCAACTCATGATTTGGCGGTGGCCGCAAGGTGCGATCGGACTGTCCAACTGGTCGACGGGAAAGCGGTGATATGAGCTGGAGGATCGGAACGTCTGTTTCGGAGGCAGGTCGGAATCTTTCGACCGCTGCAGTCCGGACTGCCCTCTCGACAGTCGTGGCAGCAGGACTCGTCGGAGCTCTGACTTTCGCTGAACACTCCACCACCACCAGACTGATCGATTTCCGCAGGGATTTCGAAGCCCAAG
>CAYTVW010000235.1:0-3140 GCA_964441865.1 uncultured Acidimicrobiaceae bacterium | reverse complement strand
CGCGAGAATTGAGATTCTTCTCGATGGAACTCTGACCAATCCTGTCACCCATACGCCGACAACCCAGGCTCCCATCCATCCGATCTGAGGAAAGCCCGCCGATTCTCTCCCAATCCTCATCACGATCTCCGCCAAGGCCGCCCCCAACTTGACGAGCGGCTCGAACCCCAACAGCGCCCCAACGCCCCCCACCGAAGTGGACGCCGTTACTAGGGGAGCCGCCACAACATTCACCAAAGGGGACAACAAGGGAATAGTCCCAAATCTCGCCAAGAGAATGGGAGCTACTGCCGCTTGGGCGAAAAGCGACGCACCGAGTACCGCCGCCAACGCTCTGGGTTTAAACCGTAGAGCCTGTGCTCCGATCATGACTCCCGCCGTAGCGGCTACTGAGAGCTGAAACCCGACATCGAAAGCTAATCCTCCCGAAACGAGCAAGCATCCTGTTACAGCCATCCCCAACGCCTTCCAGGCGTCTATGGAGTGCCCCAAGACCCGGTACCCGAGGACAATCCCCGCCATCACCGAGGCGCGCACGACTGATGGCTCCCACCGCGTGATCACCACGAACAGGAGAAGGCCCAGGATTCCCAGAACCCCTCTGCGTCGAGGACCCCATCCCAAAGGGCCCAGGACTATTGCCCACAGTCCGAGAAAGAGAGCGACGTTACTCCCAGAGACTGCGACATAGTGAGAGAGCCCAGCGAGCCGCAGCGCCTCCTGATCCATCTCTTTTACTCCGGAAGTCTCCCCCACCAGAAACCCCGCGAGTAGCGCTCTTCCGGGTTCCCCAGATCTGAGACGCGAGAGGAGATGATCCCGGAGGCGATTCCCCAGAGTGAACAAAGGATTGTCTTCAGAAAGCCTTTCTTCAATCTGAGCCGAAGAGATTCGCCCCGCGTAGGGCGATCCCCGAAAGAACCCCGATCCCTTACCGAGTGTGCCACTTACCACCAGCCGCTCCCCCGCCTGGATCTCCGGATACGAATTGGTGGCTACCACAAGAAGCGGCCCGTCCCAGGCCTTCATCTGTGATCCAGTCTCAATGCCGTAAGGGTCCACAAGGGTCTTCCATCCGAACCTAGCCGGTTTCGGATCCTCCACCACTCGGACCGCGACAACCGCGTGCCCAAAACCCAAGTCCATTTCCAGGACAGAAGCCTCCCGACCGGCAGCACCCCAGCCGGAGACCACCCCCGCGGCTATCGCAGAGGAGAGGAGAACCACAGAAGTCCGTCTCCGTCCCAAAAACCCTGTCAAAACCGCTGCCCCGACAGGGGCAATCCCAAGAACCCATCCGATCACGACCCCCATCCACACAAACGCCGCAACCCCGAGAACTGGTACTGCCGAACCTTGCGGGAGTCGAAGCCGCTTCAAGGAGAGACCAGATCTCTGATCGATTCCAGCTTCCTCTCCCCAATCCCAGGGACGTCAAGGAGGTCTTCTACTGCACCGAAAGGTCCATGGGTCTCGCGGTAGGTGACGATCCTCTCAGCTAGGACCGGTCCGACACCAGGAAGCCCCTCGAACTGTTGGGCCGAAGCGGAGTTCAACCTCAATGGACCACCCTCTTCGCCCCCGACCCCAAGGGCGTCGTCATGCGGACCGGGAATGACCAGTTGATCTCCGTCACGCAAGACTTGAGCGAGGTTCACCGTATCAAGCTTTGCCCCCGGGAGCGCTCCGCCAGCCGCAGCCACGATCTCGGCTACCCGAGAATCCCCATCTACGGTTACCAGGCCTGGATGGAGAACCCAGCCAGAGACGTGAACCGTGATCTGACCAGTCGACTCCGGTCCCGGTTCCCAATCGAGCACCAGAGAAGGAGGAGGTTCCCCAGTCCCTCCCCCGGCCCAAACCCCTGCTCCGGCAGCCGCAAACACCAACGCGACTGCAACCAAAATCACCCTCGAATCCACCTTTCCTCCACCACTTCCCCTGCTCCGCCAGATCTTTATCTAGCGGAAATCAACAAATCAATCCATACTGGTGTTCTCCGGTGCGTTGCGGCGCATCGGAATAGAGTCGGTGAGTGGAGAGGAGGCTCCCTTGGCCGCACCTTCTAGCAGATTTCCGAGCGCGGAGAATGGATACGACCGTGAAGTCGTCGACCGTTTCGTCGCGTACACCAAGAGTCTCTACGACACCCACTCGAAGTCTCTCGCGGCACTAGAAGAATCACGGTCACGGCAGGCCGAATTGGAGTCAGAAGTTGACCGCTTGAATCGAGTCATCGAATCGCTCGGACAGGACGGCGGGAATTCGGACACCTCTCCATCCGAGATCGAAGCTCTCAAGGCTCAACTCGCCTCCGCCCAAGAAAGCGCTGAAAAGGCGGTGAGACTCGAAAAAGAGATCGAACATCTCACCCGCCAGCTGATGAGCGCCAAAGAGAGCGTCGAACAAGCATCTTTCCTTGTCAATCAAGCCAAGGAACGCGCCGTAGATGCCATGGCTCGCGCCAAGAAGGCAGAACAGAACCTCGAGACTGCTCGCTCGGCAGCGAAACACTCCCAAAGCGAAGCCGATTCCGAAGCTAATCGCCTCATCGCCGAAGTGAGAGCTGACGCGGAACAGAAGATCGCCGAAGCCGTTAGCAGGGCCGAACGCCTTGAGATTCAGCTCGAACTCGCCCAGCGAAATGGATTCGAACTCCAGCCCGACGGGACATTCACCATCAACCTCGCCAAGCTACATGCCCCCGTACCCTCCGAATCAGAGCGACTCGACCGTATCACCGCTTCGGTTGCCAAACGGAAAACAAACGCGCTTCCGAAATTGGGCATCGAAGAGGCAGACATTTGGACCAAACACCTCTCAAACAAAAACCGCTGAGGAATCATGCCTGACACCGTGGACGTCTCTCTCTTCCGTGTGCCGCTAGGAGGCCAAGTCGATCTAGCGGAATGGGATCCGTCATCAACAGGGAATTACGAGGGGTCCAAACAGGACGGGAAGGAACTCCACGACCGTCTGAACCGTCGCCTTGAAGAACTCCAAGAGATCTTGTACGCCCAGGGGAAAAACCGAATACTGGTGGTGATCAAGGCTATCAACACTGGCGGAAAAGACGGATCCAGTCGGAGCGTCTTCAATGGCGTGAACGCGTCCGGGGTAAAAGTCGCATCATTCAGAAA
>CAYTVW010000234.1:0-3167 GCA_964441865.1 uncultured Acidimicrobiaceae bacterium | reverse complement strand
AGATCAAACACCTCGGCTACACAGGCCGCAGTCGCCACCGAGATTTTCGAATACTCCTCGCTATGCCAGTCCGAACGAAACATCAAAGATGCAGCTGATGCTCTTGATGCTCCTTCCCAGACTGCCCCGTTCCGACCCCTGCCCTGGACCTGATTGCCGGTCACCACCAGAATCGGGTCCCCGTCGAACCGGTTTCGGGCTTCGTCTTGGGTCGAATTGGTCTTCGGGATTTCGATTACGAAAAACCTTGTATCCATCACCTCACCGCTGGAGTCAAACATGTCCGAGGGGACTCCGCCTGTTGGTTTGATCCTATTGGGTTGATGGAGTCGTTTGCCTCTCCAATCGTACAAATGGGAGCAGTGATCGTGGGAACCGAAGCTCGAATCGAGCATCTCAGAGAACTAAGGGAGAAGGCCCTGAACGCGGGAGGCGACCGATCAGTCGCCCGCCAGCACGAATTGGGGAAGCTCACCGCACGCGAACGGATCGACCTCCTCATGGATAAGGATTCGTTCCAGGAAGTCGACATGATGGTCCGCCATCAGGCCCGCGGCTTCGGCATTGAAGAGAAGCGTCCAGCGGGAGATGCCGTCGTCACAGGTTGGGGGACAGTCGATGGGAGGACCGTGTTCGTATTCGCCGAAGATTTCACCGTTATCGGGGGGAGTCTTGGCGCCGCGGTCGCCGACAAGATCTGCAAGATACTTGATATGGCGCTGGAGGTTGGCGCCCCAGTTGTTGGGCTGAAAGACTCCGGTGGTGCCCGTATCCAAGAAGGAGTGGCCGCTCTGGACGGCTACGGACGTATCTTCGAGCGGAATGTGAGAGCATCTGGCGTCATCCCCCAGATTTCGGTGATTATGGGACCGTGCGCGGGAGGTGCGGTCTACTCGCCCGCCATGACCGATTTCATTTTCCAGGTCGAAGAGACAGCCCACATGTTTATCACGGGTCCCGACGTCATCAAGGCCGTAACAGGAGAAGACGTCACATTCGAGGCTCTGGGAGGCGCCCTAACGCATGGGTCCAAATCTGGAGTCGTTCACTTCTTGGCCCCTGACAATGAGACTGCTCTCGAGCATGTTCGCTACCTGTTGTCATTCCTGCCTCAAAACAACATGGAACAGCCCCCCTACTACGCGCCCACAGATGATCGAGATCGTCTAGACGATTCTCTGGATTACATCCTCCCTGATTCGGCCAACCAGCCGTACGACATGGTTGAAGTCATCCAGACAGTGGTCGACGACGGAGAGTTCTTCCCGGTCCATGACGCCTTCGCCCCCAACCTCGTGGTCGGTTTGGCGCGATTGGACGGACATCCAGTCGGGATTGTGGCCAATCAACCGAACGCCTTGGCAGGGACTCTCGACATATCTGCCTCCGAGAAGGGCGCCCGCTTCGTGAGATTCTGTGACGCCTTCAACATCCCGCTAGTCACCTTCGTCGACGTCCCCGGTTTCCTTCCCGGTGTGGCGCAGGAACACGGAGGGATAATCCGCCATGGCGCCAAACTCCTCTATGCCTACTGCGAGGCAACCGTCCCCCGGCTTACTGTCATCACCAGAAAGGCCTACGGAGGGGCTTATCTAGTGATGAACTCTCGAGGTATTCGTGCTGACGTGGTCTATGCCTGGCCTTCGGCTGAGATTGCCGTGATGGGAGCTCAAGGGGCCGTAAACGTCATATTCCGCCGCGAGATAGCCGAATCCGACGACCCTGAAACTCGCCGTTCTCAGTTGATCGCCGAATATGAGGAGCAGTTCAACAATCCCGTCCGAGCCGCAGAACTCGGCCTGGTAGATGAGGTCATTGAACCAAGAGAGACACGATTGAAGCTGATCAGGGCTCTTGAGATGCTCCGCACCAAGCGAGAAGTCCTACCTCCTCGCAAGCACGGGAATATTCCGCTTTGATTTCCTTTAACCTACCTCTCCTTCCCCTCTCCTAGGATGCCGACCATGTTCCAATCCGTACTCGTAGCAAATCGCGGAGAGATCGCGGCCCGAATTGTCCGTTCCGCGAAAGAGTTGGGCCTTCACACCATCGCCGTCTACTCCGAACTTGACCGGGACGCTCTCCATGTGACCCTCGCCGATGAAGCCTGGAGCATCGGTCCAGCTCCGGCATCCCAGTCATATCTCGACATGGATCGAATCATCGAGGTTGCGAAGGAATCCAAGGCCGAGGCGATCCACCCCGGTTACGGTTTCCTCGCCGAAAACCCGGCCTTCGCTCAAAAAGTCCTGGACGCCAAGCTCGTGTGGGTCGGTCCCAAACCCGAAACCATGCGGATCATGGGAGACAAGATCGCCTCTCGAAACGCGGTGGCCAAGGTCGGAGTGGAAGCTGTCCCCGGAAACCTTGAGGCAGTCAAAAGCCCCGAAGAAGTCCTCGAGATCGCCTCTCGTTTGGGATACCCCGTAGCCATCAAAGCTGCGCACGGCGGCGGCGGGAAAGGTCTCCGGCTGGTAGCGAACGATGATGAGGCCCTAGAGGCCTTCGAAGGCGCCCGACGAGAAGCCGAAGCGTATTTCGGTAATCCCGAGGTATATATCGAAAAGTTCATTGAACGTCCCCGCCACATCGAAGCCCAAGTCGTGTTCGATACTCATGGCAAAGGAGTCTTCATGGGCGAGCGTGACTGCTCAGTCCAGCGTCGGCATCAGAAGCTGATTGAAGAGACGCCCGCTATGGGGCTTTCGCCGAAGAAAAGGGAGGAGCTCGCACAGGCGGCAATCAAAGTCGGGAAGGCCTGTGACTATGTAGGGGTTGGGACTGTCGAATTCCTTTTTGATCCCGAGGGGCACTTCTACTTCTTGGAGATGAACACCCGCCTCCAAGTCGAACACACCGTAACTGAAGTGGTGACCGGGATCGACCTTGTCCGCACCCAGTTCGAGATCGCAGCCGGAATGGATC
Source organism: uncultured Acidimicrobiaceae bacterium (assembly GCA_964441865.1). Lineage (GTDB taxonomy): Bacteria > Actinomycetota > Acidimicrobiia > Spongiisociales > ZC4RG35 > CAYTVW01. The sequence goes on along the minus strand of CAYTVW010000234.1, from coordinate 242 downwards.
TCGACTTCGATGAGGTGCAACCGCGAGGCCACGCCATCGAGTTTCGGATCAACGCCGAAGACCCCTACCAGAGTTTCCTGCCTACGCCGGGAAGAGTCACGGAATACTCAGAGCCAGCGGGATACGGTGTCAGAGTCGACGGGTGGATCCGAGCGGGGAGTTCGATAAGCCAGTATTACGACAATCTCCTGGCGAAACTCATTGTATGGGGAAGGACTCGGGACGAAGCGGTGGCGCGCGGT
>CAYTVW010000233.1:0-3191 GCA_964441865.1 uncultured Acidimicrobiaceae bacterium | reverse complement strand
TTCAACTCCCCGCACCTCCACCAATAGTGGGGACGACCTCAGGGTCGTCCCCACCCTTGTTGTTGCCTGGGTTCGGGTCTGGAATGGGTCGCTATGTCGTCCGGGGGAAATGGCCGGATTGGACAATGTCCTTGGGGATAGGATCGTCTCGTTCGTTCGATAGGCGGGTGTCGCTCTGGGGGCACCCGCATAGCCATCTCGTCTGTGGGAGAGAGGAGAGAAAGGCGAAGGAAGGCGACTACGGTGAAAAGGTGCTTTCTCGGTCGATTGTCTTAATGGTCTCGTTTTTGTGTCTCGGGTGTGGGGCGGGTTCGATGAGGCTTGACCCAGAGAAAGCGGCAACACTGGCTCTTGAGAATGCAACAGGTCGGTATAAGTTCAGCGGAGAATCGGGGACGCTAGAGGTCCGTCTGCTCACAGCGGAAAAATGGCGGATTATCGAAGAGGACCTTACGAGTGGTGTTGGACCGAGTCTTGAGAATTGGCCACGATATCTAGCTGTAGTCAAATCCCAGCCCGGATCTTTCGAAGCGCCCTCGGTCCGATTTGGTGAGAGCGGACGTCTTAGGGGCGATTCCCTATTCATGTTGTTCGATAGCGCTGGGAGGATAGACGTTTCGGTCGTCGCATCTTCAGAGCATATGGGTAGCTCTTTGAAGGTCTGGACCCCTATTTATCAAGCCGATATTCGAAACGGCGAACTTGTCGAAGAAGACGTTTCCGGATAGGCCGAGGGAACAACTGTCGTCAGGGTCCTGAGGTAGAAAATCTTCCTGATGACTGCGCTCGGAGATGCCAGCGTGGAAGGCTTGACGGACCGGGGTTCAACTCCCCGCACCTCCACCAATAGTGGGGACGACCTCAGGGTCGTCCCCACCCTTGTTGTTGCCTGGGTTCGGGTCTGGAATGGGTCGCTATGTCGCTGTCGGATTGGTGCTGTTCTCGGGAGTGTCAAGGCCTTGACTCCGAGAGAGAGAGCAATTTCTGCTCTCCAGGTACACGGCCTGGGAGGGAAGGAGAAACTGTGTTGATGTTTCTGGTTAGGCGCGCCGGTCGGGCGAAGGTGGCGTTGGGCATGTCGATTGTGTTGTCGATGTTGGCCGCTCCTGCTGCGGCGACGCTGTACAGGAGTACCTGGGCGCTTTCTAGTACTCCGCTTAGGGTTACTGCCGACAAGGCAACAGGGGCGACTTATGGGTCCTGGGCCCTTGATTCGATCGGTTGGATGAGTAGAGGGTATGTGACTGTCAGGACATCGTCGACGACGTTGAAAAACACTCGCTCTGTGTATGTGAACATGCGGACATACACATCCTCCGGGACTTGCACGACAGGTGTCAGTGGCGGTCTAACCATCTTGAAAACGCTCGGCATTTCGGGCGGAGTACAGCACAACTGCACCTTCGACTGGGGTGACACTCACAGGGTGTCGACGCCAGAATTCAGCATTCAGACTTCCGGAGCGATTAGTACCTATATTGCCAGACCGGTTGATGGCACGAATCCGAGAGGGAATGGAGCTAAGGCCGTTTTTAGCGTGTGCATCCAGCGCCCGTGGCCGCTGCCCGACACGTGCAGTGTGGAGGCACAGTCAGCGGCTTACACTCTTCCGGTTACTCAGATTCCGTAAGGAGAGATTCCGGGGATGGACGTAGTCATTGACCGAGTAGTTCAGGAGTACCCGGGATTCACTTTAGGGCCGGTGACGCTTTCGCTTAGCGGGGGTGTCACCGGCCTTGTCGGGCCGAACGGAGCGGGGAAAAGCACGCTGATGCGGATGGTCGCAGGCATCGAGAAGCCATTGTCCGGGACGATAAGTTTTCTTGGGGAGACCTGTGATTCTGTCCTTAAGACCGGGTTCTTGCCTCAGGATTTCGCGGCGCCTCGACTGTCACGCGTCGACGATTTTCTCCATTACGCCGCATGGTGTTCTGGTGTGGAGAGTCGTTCTCGGGGATCGAGTGTTCAGAAGGCTTTGGAGGCTGTCGATCTGGTGGATCGGGCCCGGTCTCGTTGTGGCAGGTTGTCGGGCGGGATGATTCGAAGGTTGGGGATTGCTCAAGCCATTGTTCATGATCCGATGCTTGTGATACTCGACGAACCTACAGTCGGTTTGGATCCTTTTCAGAAGATTGAGCTTCGTAAGCTACTCAGGGGCATTGGGGAGCGGCATTCGGTGTTGTTGAGTTCTCATTCTGGTGACGATATTGGGGCGGTCGCTGAGGACGTTGTTGTCCTGAATGTGGGGAGACAGATATTCAACGGGAAGACCGATCAGTTGGTGCTGCTCGGTCGTGACGATGATGCTGGTGATACTCCTTTGGAACGGGCTCTTAGCCGGGTGTTGACTGAAAGTCAGAGATGAGAACGATCCGTTTCTGGTTTGCCACCATGGCTGGACCTTGGGTGTCGATATTTGTGGTCGTTGGCCTGATCATCGATCACAGGAATGCTTGGTTTCGTTATGACCTGTTTTGGACTCTGACAGCTCCGAATCTTCAGGTTATCTGGCTTGGGATGCTTCTTGCTGGTGCGGCAGGGTTTGATATGGCTAGACAGGTGGGCGATCGCTGGGCACATCTGGCTGTAGCGGGGGCGATCCGCCGTCCAGTACTGGCCGTGTTTTTAGCTGCGACTGTCCCATCTCTGGTAGTCATTTGGGTTCGGGCTGTGTTGATGGTCGCGGTGTACCCACCGGTGATGCGGCTGTCTTGGTTCGAGGTCGTTCTGGTGTTGGCGAATCAGGCTGTGACCTTGGGTGTGTTGGTGGCGGTTGGTGTAGCGGTCGGGAAGTATTTGCCTCCGGCTTTGGCAGGTATAGGAGGGGCGTTTCTTTGCTTCGGAACCATGGGGTCGGTGGACGGTTCCGGTCCAAGTTGGCCAGCAACTACAGTTGGTGGTCCGCTATACGACGTCGGGCCGAATCCAGTCTGGTTCGGGGTGAACTTCCTTGTGACTGTCCTTGCGATTCTCATACTGCTCGCTTTGCCATGGCAGTCGCTTAGGGGATGGCGGTTTCCGTCTCTTTTGACGTGGGCGATGTTGTTTGCTCTTGTCGTGTTGAAGGTTGGCGCTGGGACCATCAGTATCGGCCCGTTTGTTGGGCGTTTGGTCACCGCCGATATCTGCGGCTCTACGACTCAAGGGGTTCGAGTCTGCGTGGTGTCCGAGCAGCGAGACATCTTGCCCGG
>CAYTVW010000232.1:0-3199 GCA_964441865.1 uncultured Acidimicrobiaceae bacterium | reverse complement strand
AGATGCATCTCGGCGACCGATTCGATGATCCCCGATCCGCAAATCCCGGTGATCTTCTGTGGATCGAAACCGGGCTCATCAGACCACAGGTCTGATCCGATGATCTTGACTCGAGGGTTTCCAGTGTGAGGGTCGATCCTCACGCGTTCAATTGCCCCGGCCGCGGCACGCTGCCCTCCAGATATCTGGGCTCCCTCGAAAGCCGGTCCTGTCGGCGAGGAAGCAGCCAGAAGACGCTCCCCGTTGCCCAAAAGAATCTCGGCGTTCGTCCCGACATCGACGATCATGACAAGACGATCTTGGCGGTGGGGTGCTTCGGCAAGCGCCACGGCAACCGCATCCGCTCCAACGTGTCCAGCGACGCAGGGAAGGGTGTATAGGCGTGCTCCAGGATTGACCGGAAGTCCGAGGGAGGCAGCGTGCACAGTGTGGCTGTCTTTGATCTGGAGGCTGAAAGGAGCGATCCCCAACGGGGTTGGATCCAGGCCTAGGACAAGGTGATGCATGATGGGGTTCCCCACTACGACTACCTCAAGGATCGAGGCTGGTTCGATCTTCGCTGTCCCGCAGAGTTGGGAGGTGAGGGTGGACAAGGAGGCTCGGACCGTCTCTGTGAGGACTTGCGCGCCTTGTGGGTTGTCTTGAGCGAAAGAGACACGACTCATCAGGTCTTCGCCGAAGGCAATCTGATTGTTGACAGTTCCTCCTGAGGCGAGGATGTCCCCAGACGCGAGATCGCAAACGTGTCCAGCAATAGTGGTGGACCCGACATCGAACGCTATCCCATATGCCTCGTCCCGGAATCCCGGCCAAGCAGCAATGACTGTCCCTTGACGGACGGCCACGGTAGCGGAGATGAGTGCACGGGAGAGAACGTCAGCGGTGGACTCATCGAAGGCCAGATTCACTAAAGAATGATCGTTCCTGAGGCGTTCCGGGATCTGGTCGATGGCGGATTGGTCTGGGTCTAGTTCCACATAGAACAGACGGACTATCGGGTCGACCGGGAGTCGACTGACACCGGCGTCTTTTCGGATTACCTGTTTGTGAACCCGACTCGATTCGGGGACGTTGACAACAACGTCGTCTTGGACCTTGGTGATGCAGGCCAACCGATGATTGGGGAGGAGCGGACGTCGACCCCGGTAATCGGTTTCCAACGGGCTTGGGGCAGATAGGCGTTTGTCTGAAGCATCGACTCCGGGTTTCGAACCCAGACTCACCTGGCATCTCCCGCAAATTCCCCGACCTCCACAAACACTGTCGATATCGACTCCGATTTGCCGGGCCGCGTCGAGGATCGTGATTCCTGATTCGAAACGACCGCGAAGTCCGGAAGGAGCGAAGGTGATTTCGACTTCCATTAGGTTCGCGATCGTCTCCGGTTCTCTCGACGGCGACCTGAGTTCTCATCGAGAGACCGGTTGGCACGGATCCAATTCTCACAATTGCGATCGTTCCCAGTCAACACGTCTGATGCCAGGGTCGTTTGACGGATCTCAGGGATCAGGGGGTTCGCTATCGCCGATGTGAGACCCGCTCCTATTGACATGGCAAGGAAGGCCGCGTTTATCCCGGAACGGTTCGGTAAACCGAAGCTGACATTCGATGCTCCACATATGGTGTTCACGTCGAGTTCTTCTCTTAGGCGCCTCAACAGATGAAAAACCTGTTTGCCGGCAGTGCTGACTGCTCCGACTGGCATAACCAGTGGGTCAACCACAATGTCGTTCCGTGGAATTCCGTAATCAGCAGCCCTGCTAATGATCTTTCGGGCGACCTCGAAGCGAATATCTGGGTCTTCGGAGATCCCGTTTTCGTCGTTGGTGATAGCGACAACAGCGGCTCCGTGTTTGGCCACCAAAGGCAACACGGCCTCCATTTGGGCGTCTTCGCCGGTCACCGAATTGACTAGAGGTTTTCCTCGGTAGGCGTCGAGCCCGGCCTTGAGGGCATTCACCACCGAACTGTCGAGAGAGAGCGGAACGTCCACCAAGGTTTGCACGAGATTCACCACCTGGGTTAGGACCGCGGGTTCGTCGATTAGGGGGATCCCGGCGTTCACGTCGAGGACTTGGGCTCCTGCTTGAACTTGAGCTAGAGCATCTTGGGAGACTGTGCTGAAGTCGCCAGTCCGCATTTCTTCAGCAAGTTGTTTCCTCCCCGTCGGATTGATCCGCTCACCGATCAGCACGAACGGACGATCAGAACCAATTACCACCTCGCGGGTGGGTGAGCTCAGTATGGTTTCAGCCACGGTCAATCACTGCTGCCGGGATTCGCCTTCAGTTCTTCGTCAATGCCGCCGGAAGCGATGATTCTCTCAAGCCGTTCGGCGGGGTATTCGGAGTCGAGTCTTCCTGCTTCCGCTTCTACCTCGGCCCACAGATCGGGGCCGCATTCACGGGATCTGTGTTCCCAATGCTGCAAATATTCGTCGGACCCAGACATCCCCGAGTTCATGGCAGCTCTGTCGATCGCAGAGGCGAAACGGCGGTCGAGCTCGATCGAGGCCCGGTCTTTCCCCTGCCTAGCGGAGACCTGTGAGGGGATATCCCGCCAGTAGATGGTTATAAGTTCGGAATCCATGCTTATCGATCCTATCTCTCGATACCCAGTTTGAGTCGGATCTGAGAAGAAATCGGCTCAAGACCGGTCGAGACTTGTTCGAACTCCAACCCCAGAAGGGTCGCTGCCTCCTTGGCTTTGGCGACTAGTTGGTCTGTCGCTGACTGTGACAGATATACCAGCCGGTGGTAGTTGGCGAAATAGGTTTTTCGGAGTTCTGGATTTCGGTCTAGCCCCAATCCTTCCCAAATCCACGGCCTGAAGTTTCGCGTTAGAGAGTCGGTGAGGAAGAAGGTCCCAGGTTGATCGGCCATGAGTTCCTCGAATTCCTTCTTCCCCGCCAGAAATTCATAGCAGTGAGCGCCGTCCAGGCGATCAACTCCGAACTCGCCGAGAGCTACATCGAGATTGCCTCCTGTTCCACAGTCGCCATATGCCACGAGAATCCGTCTGTAAGAGGAACTGTTTTCTCTGATCGCCTCAGAAACCCGGTCTGGAATCTGACTCGGAGAGTTGTGAAGTCCGGCTGGGAGCAGAACCAGATCCGTCGATTCCGAGCCCGAATCGTTGATGACTGCGCGAAGCTCGCGAGCTAAAGCCCCACATCCGATGATCAGGGTTCGCTGTGATT
>CAYTVW010000231.1:0-3207 GCA_964441865.1 uncultured Acidimicrobiaceae bacterium | reverse complement strand
GGGAGCTGGGCAACGTACTGCCCAGAAGATTGTCTTGGACCTGCAACCGAAACTCGCAGATATTGAGGCTGAGGTGGTGGGTGGGGATTCGAATCTTGGGCAGGTCAGAGCCGCGTTGGAGCACCTCGGGTATTCGGCACCCGAGATTCGTGAAGCTCTTTCTTCGGTTGATCCCGAGCGTCCGGTTCCAGAACAGATTCGGGAAGCTCTCAGGGCGTTGGGGAGGTGACTAGATGAGAGAAGAAGGGAATCTCGAAACCAATTTCGATCCAGAAGATGATGGATTCGAAGCGAGTCTCAGGCCTCGACAGCTCGACGATTTCGTTGGGCAAGAGCTTGTCAAGGAACGGTTGCGGATATCCGTTGAAGCGTCAGTCCAGCTTGGACGGCCTCTTGACCATATCCTTCTGAGCGGTCCTCCGGGGCTTGGGAAGACCTCGCTTGCAGGAATCATCGCCAACGAAGTCGGGGTTTCCATAAAGAAAACGTCGGGGCCGGCTCTCGAGAGACCCGGAGATCTAGCCGCGATTCTTTCGAATCTTGACGCGGGGGACGTTTTCTTCATCGACGAGATTCATCGAATTCCTCGAGCGGTGGAAGAGGTGTTGTACCCGGCGATGGAGGATTTCGAGCTCGATCTCGTGTTGGGAAAGGGCCCAACTGCTGCTTCGATCCGTTTGGATCTTGCTCATTTCACCTTGGTAGGAGCGACCACTCGGATTGGCACCGTGTCCGCGCCTTTGCGCGATCGTTTCGGGATTGTCGAGCGAGTCGATTACTACACCAACGACGATCTTCTACAGATCGTCACAAGATCGGCGCGAATACTTGGAGTAGACATAGATGTGGAGGGGGCGTCTGAGATAGCTCGTCGGAGTCGTGGCACGGCTCGGATCGCCAACCGTCTCCTGGCTCGTGTACGGGACTATGCATTGGCCCGAGCCGATGGTCACATCGATGGCAAAGTGGCTGATCTGGCTCTCTCGGTGTTTGAGATCGACCACTTAGGTTTGGACAAAGTCGACCGGGCGATACTGGGAGCGGTCATCCACAATTACGGGGGTGGGCCGGTCGGCCTGGGGACTCTGGCAATCGCTGTCGGAGAAGAGCCAGAGACGGTCGAAGATGCCTACGAACCCTTCCTTCTTCAAGCTGGTCTCCTACAGAGAACGCCGAGGGGGAGAACAGTCACCGCCGGGGCGTATCGTCATCTCGGACTCGAACCCCCGACGAGTCCCCAATCCCGGCTAGACCTTGGGTAGGCTCGCTGCTCTACCCTTTAGACGCGTGACCGAAGTTACCGACTTCCACTACGAGCTTCCGGACGACCAGATCGCCCAAGATCCCGTCGAGCCGAGGGATTCGTCGCGCCTGCTGGATTCGAGAGATCTCTCCGATCACCATTTCTGGGAACTTCCCGGGCTCATTGAACCGGGAGACCTCCTGGTGATCAACGAGACCCGCGTCCGCAGAGCCCGTCTCTTTGGGGAGAAAGAAGAGACGGGGGGAAGGGTGGAAGTCCTGCTTCTCGGACCGCTCCCTGGAGGAGGGTGGAGAGCCTTAGCCAGGCCGGCTCGAAGACTGAGGCAAGGTTCTCGAATCAGGTTCGGTCGGATGGTCGGTGAGCTCCTCGACAATCCAGTTGGGGGGATGGTGACTCTCGAGTTGTGGGTTGACGGCGACGTTGAATCCGCCATAGAAGAGCTGGGGTCGATGCCGCTCCCTCCCTATATCAAGAAGGAGATATCCGAACCCGAACGGTACCAAACGGTGTATTCGCGGACTACCGGTTCAGCGGCTGCCCCAACGGCCGGGCTCCATTTCACCGAACGAGTGATAAGGGAACTCCGTGAGCGAGGTGTGGAGATCGCGTCAGTCGAGCTGAAGGTCGGGATTGACACCTTCAGGCCGATATCGGTTCCCCAAATCGAACACCATTCCATGCACGCGGAATGGTGCCGAGTCCCCGAAGCCACGGCTCATGCCGTGGAAGCGTGCAGGGAGCGCGGGGGGAGAGTGGTCGCTGTAGGCACGACGACGGTGCGTACGCTTGAATCTCATGCATGTGAAGGCGGAAGGGTGATGGCGGGGGAGAAGGAGACTCGGCTGTTCCTCAAGCCCGGAATCCCGATTCGGGTTGTCGATTTGCTGGTCACGAATTTCCATCTGCCAGCTTCAACTCTTCTGGTGCTTCTGGAGACATTCATGGGCCCCGGATGGCGACAGGTCTACTTCGCAGCTCTTGAGAGGGGATACAGGTTCTTGTCTTTCGGTGATGCGATGCTCTGTGAAAGAAAAGGATCTGACGGAAGATGACTCATTCTGCTCGTTTCGTCTCTGTGACTTCCGGTCCAGGACCGAGAGCCGGGGTTCTATCACTGACCCACGGAGATGTACTCACTCCGACCTTCATGCCGGTGGGGACACGGGGGTCTGTCAAGGGGTTGGATTCAGCCGATCTCGCTGAGGTGGGTGCGCAGATGATCTTGGCGAACACCTATCACCTGATGCTGAGGCCGGGGGCCAAAACTGTTTCCGATCTGGGGGGCTTGCATGGTTTCATGGGGTGGGAAGGCCCGATCCTCACTGATTCCGGCGGCTACCAGGTTTTTTCGTTGGGGCCGAGAATCTCTGAAGAAGAGGCAGTGTTCCGATCGACTTATGACGGATCGACTGTTCGTCTCAGTCCCGAGGAGGCCGTCCGAGTCCAACAGCTCTTGGGTGCGGATGTGGCGATGGTCCTGGACGTGTGCGTGGGGCTTCCTGCCTCTAGAGAGACGGTTCTTCAATCGATGGAGTTGACGCATCGGTGGGCGGAGAGGTCGCTCTCGGCTCACACTCGTTCGGACCAAGCGCTGTTCGGAATAGTCCAGGGTGGGGTCGACCCGGAACTGAGGGAACAGAGCGCTCGATATCTCGCTGGTTTGGGATTCGCGGGTTATGGAATTGGCGGCCTTTCGGTCGGAGAAACCCCTGAGGACCGCGAGTTGGCATTGGCCCATTCGGTCCCTCACCTTCCAGAAGACCGAGTGAGGTATGTGATGGGATTGGGCGATCCCGAAGGAGTCTTGGCAGCTGTCTCAAGGGGCGTCGATCTCTTTGACTGTGTGTGGCCGACTCGTCTGGCCCGACACGGACGGATACTCACCAGATCCGGCGACTACAACCTGAGGCGGAGGGAGCATCACGATGACGATGATACTCTTG
>CAYTVW010000230.1:0-3226 GCA_964441865.1 uncultured Acidimicrobiaceae bacterium | reverse complement strand
CTTGACGACGATGTTGCCAGTGAGCGGGTTCGCCTTGTTGAAGAAGGTGACCTTGTTGACGTCGGTGCCGACGTTCTTCGCCTTCTTGTTCGAGACACGCGCTGGGTTCACATCGGTCTGATGCTGCGGGTAGCCGGGGGCGTCCCCTTCCCTCCACGCGCCCTGCAGGCCGCCGGTCCGGGCTTCCTTTTCCAGGATCTCGACGGACTTGCCCGGCGGAACCTTGATGGTTTCGCAGACGGGCTCGCCGCCTTCCTCAGCGCTGATGCTGAAGGCCAGCGGGCCATCGGCCTGGCCAGCCCAGCTCACTTCGAAGTTGAAGTCGCCGTTCTGAAGTTCGCCGTCGTTGTTCTGTTCGACGACCTTGCAGACCTCGAGGTCACGGAACCGCGGCTTCACGTTGGCGGCGATGCAGTAGACGCCTTCAGTGCCGGGCTTGTCGAGGCTAACGAACTCGAGGTTGTCGTTGTTGAGCTGGTCGGTGTAGCACTTAAGCACGCCGAAGCCGTAGCCAGCCGAAGCTTCCTTGTAGTTCTCCTTGACCCAGAGGTTGCCCGCGAGTGCGAGATCGAGCTGGGCAGGAGTGAGAGCAAGCGTCTGACCCGCCGAGGCGCTGCCGACCGAGTGCTGGTTGGCTTGGGCATCAGCCTCGCTGCCGAAGAGCGAGAAGGTCCAGCCTTCGGCGGTGTTGCAGTTGGGGAACTGGTCCGGCGTCGCGGGGCGGTTGGCATCGATGGGTCCGAGGGTCATATCGAACCCGCTGTGCGAGGGCTTGCCACGGTCATCGCTGCCGTCCGTGCCGGGGTTACCCGGGACGTCGCCGTAGGTGTCGCAAACGTACTTCAGGAATGTGATGGTCTGACCGATGCGCGTGTTCTTGATGGTGTGGGTGGTCGGCTGGCCCGGGTTCACCGTGACGTCGCCGGGGCCGGTCACCGTCCAGAAGCTGGCTTCGTTGCCCTCGAACTTCTCGGCGAGGGTGTAGGTGCCGGGGACGAGGTTCGGCCACGTGGCCGTTTCGCCATTGCCGATGTTCTTGCAGTCGGCCTGCATGTTCGACGGGCCGCCGGAGAGGCAGACCTCGAACTTCTGGGTCGCGTCCGGGCCGCCCTCCACGGTCTTCGTGACCTCAAGTGCCCCGAGCTTCAGGTTGTAGACGCAGACGACGGGGATCTCGTTGCCCTTGGCAATGGTCGCCTGGTTACCGCCCTGCTGCTCAGGCGTGGCCGGGCATACAGTGCCGTTGTCAGTGCGGGTCCCGGGGGCATAACCGAGCAGCTGATAGCCCGCCTGTGGTGCTTCCGTGACGGTGTATGTCCCCTCATCGAGCTCAGGGAACTCCGCAGGAGTCTGCTGCGTGACTGGCGCGGAGCTGCTGCCGTCCAGGTTGACCGTGAAGGAAGTCGTGTCGGTCGAATCGTTGGTAACGACCTTCGCGACGATCACTCTCCCCGTCACCGTTTCTGGCTGCTTGTCGTTCATGACGCACAGCTTGGTGGTCTCGTCGTGCTTAATCGTGACGGTGGAACCGAGGTTCACGTGCGTGTACTTCGAGGGATCCGTCGAGCACTCGCCATACCAACCCTTCGGGGCATAGCCCACGAGCGTCCAGCCGTTGCTGGTCGTCTCGGTTACGACGTGGCTGCCGGTGGTGAGCTTGATCTCGCCGGTGTGGCCGCCGATCTTGATCGAGTCCTTCGTGGCGCCATCGACGTTGATGCCGAACTCGGTCTCAGTGTCTGCGATGCTTCCGGGCGCGGCCACCTTGTGGACCTTGAGCCACCCGTACTTGGGCTGCGGCGCCTTCTCGTTCATGACGCACAGCTTGGTTTCGCCGCCCTTCGAAACGGTGACCGTATTCTTGTCGAGTTCGTAGCCGCTCTTATCGGTCGAACACTCACCCTTGTAATTCGGGGCCTTATACCCGACCAACTGCCACCCATCTGGCACATTGGTCTCGTTTACCGTGTGAGACCCAACGCTAACCGTATGAGTTGTGCGATTGCCGATTCCGCCGACTTCCCATGGCGTGGCGTCGTCGATCGTGCCAACGAACTTGGTGTTCGATCCGCCGTTGGTGTTCTTCGGCGCAACCTTCTCGATGGTGAGCTTGCCGGTCTGCGCCTTATTCATGACGCAAATCTTCACGGTCTTGCCGTCCCCGACGGTGAAACTGTCGTCGTCGTCGCCGTACTTACTCTTGTCGGTCCGGCAGGCCTGGTCAGCGTCTCGCTTGTCAAACCCGACGAGGCTCCATCCGGAGACACTGTTCTCCGAAATCTTGTAGGAACCCGGGGAGACAGTGTAGCTAACGCTTTCTCCGAGCTTGAGGCTCCAGTTTTCGATGGTGGTCGAGTTCTTCTTAATCTTCCCCGTGAAGTCCGTGGTGGTGTCCTGGACGCCATCTTGGCCGATCTTCTCGACGATGATGGTGCCCTTCGGATCCTCAGTGGGCGTGGGCGTAGTGGGGTCACCCGGGTCATAGCAGAATGTAACGTGACTAATGTCATTATGACCGTGCTGAGGCCCAAGTCCGGTATCACCGAACGATTCCGTGCTCTCGGCGGTGCCAGCGTAGACGTATAGGTTGTGGGCGTCGCTGGCCTGCTTCACAAAAACCGCGTCGACGCCAAAGTTCGACTCCCAGTCGAACATGAGGGTCTTATTTGGCCATGAACCAACCGAATAGACGTTGGTGATCCGCACCCAGAGATCTCCCTTGGTGTAGAGATCCTTTTGCGGCTTTTGGTCGATCTTGAATTCCAGCCATGTCTGACCACCCGCATATTTGCTCTGTAGCTCGGCACAACTGGCATTTTTGAGATGCCGGATCGGTGTCGGCTCTACCGACGCCGCGGACGCGCCAATGAGCATCGACGCGCTGACGGCGAGGGCGCCCAGGACGGCGAAAAGCGCCAGGATCACAAGGGATACCTGTCGCCTCCGCGATTTTCCATAGAGTGCTAATGTCATCGCTCGTTTTCCTTTCAGGAACTGGCCCGGCGGTCCCGGCCGCCGGTGGGGTTGTCCCGGTCCTCCCCGTCGCTTCCCCGTGCGTCTGTCCTGTCAGGCTTCCTCCTCAAGGTGGATGCACGCCCTTTCTCTCGTTGTGGCGCGGGGCGCGGCGCCAACTCTCCTGACGTGGGGGCAGCGCTGCCGACCAAGCGAGCGCAACCCATTTGCCTCATCCGGTGGAAGAATTTCTCCTTGGTCTCCGCCCCAATGA
>CAYTVW010000229.1:0-3277 GCA_964441865.1 uncultured Acidimicrobiaceae bacterium | reverse complement strand
CTGGAGCCTTGGTCGCTCTTCCGCCGTGACGGTTGGTGTGTTTGACGGTGTTCATTTGGGGCACCGAGAGATTCTCAATGATCTTCGGATCCGTGGAAGTGCGTCAGGATGGACTTCGGTGGCTCTGATCTTCGATCCGCATCCGCTCGAGGTTCTTGTTGGAGAAGGCGCTCCAAAGCTTCTCACCGGTCTCGAACACCGGATCGAACTGCTTGAAGAAGCGGGAGCGGAGGTAATCGGAGTGCTTCCTTTCCGCCAGATTCGCGATCTCCCGGCCAATGTGTTTGCTCGGGATGTCCTCTGTCAAAACCTGGGAGCACGTCTGGTGGTAGTTGGGAGGGGTTTCCGTTTCGGTTCCGGGCGTTCTGGTGACGTGGAGACTCTGAGGATGGTCGGGGCCCATTGTGGTTACTCCCTAGATGTCGTGGATCTGGTTAGTGAGAGCGGTGGGCAGGTGATTTCCTCGTCGCGTGTTCGGGCCTTGATCTCTGACGGGGACGTTGTCCATGCCAGCAGGCTTCTCGGTCGTCCTTTCGAGATGAGGGGGATGGTTGTGGAAGGAGATGGGAGGGGGACGGAGGTCGTATATCCGACGGCAAACGTCCGGGTACAACGTCGCCTGCTGGTTCCACGGGACGGCGTTTACGTTGTGAGAGCGATGGTTGACGGTCACGTGTACCGGTCGGTTCTGAACATTGGGGTTCGACCGACTTTCGGTGGGCAGGAACGGACGATTGAAGCTCATCTGTTGGATTTCGAAGGGGATCTCATGGAAAAGGAGATCCGACTCTCTTTTCTTGGAAGGCTTCGGGACGAGAAGGAATTCGGAGGTACCGACGAGCTTGTGGCTCAAATCGCCAAAGATGTTGAAGCTGCTCGAGGATTCTTCGAATGATGAAATAACCGGCTGATCAGGACTCTCGGCCGACTCTTGTCGAAGGGGACCTAGCGTCCTCGCCCGGATGGATAAGAGACGAAGCAACGGCTGCCTGACTTCGACAAAGGAGCGGCTACCGGGTCTCGGAGTCTCTGACGGTTCGCTATTTGTCCCATCTCGCGGACGGCAATGACTCTTCGTTAAGAACGAGCGAGATTGAAGAGACTCTCCCTCGAAATCTTGTCGAACCGGGATTCTGCTTTGGAGGAAACACCGCATCGGGTCTTGCTGCTGGTGAGGATTAGGAACGCGTATGGTTGAAACGGCACAATGGCGATTGACCTTGGGTCTGATGGCCACGGATCAGGGTCCATTGTGCCCCTGTTCACAAGCGACAGGGGCGCTGAAATGTGAAGCCGCAACGTAGATCGGGGAAAGATGACCGAGATGAATGAGAAAACAGAGACTGAGGCGCAAGTATCAGATTCTCGACGCGCTCAACATCCCTCCGGAGACGACAGGTTCTCGCTTCTCGACAAGCATCTCAAGAGGGTTCGTTACTCGCAAGACCAGCTGATCGAATCACTGCATGTGGCTCAGGACGTCTTCGGGCATCTCTCGGATGACATTCTCGTCTATGTAGCACGGGCATTGAGACTCCCGACAAGCATGGTTTACGGGGTAGCCACCTTCTATCAATTGTTCACTTTTGAGGCGCCGGGTGACCACACCTGCACCGTTTGCACCGGGACCGCGTGTTTCGTGAAAGGTGCCGATCAAATAGTCCAAGCGGTGAGTGAGGAGTTCGCTGTCCCGGTGGGACAGACGTCCGATAACGGAGCCCTCACGCTGAGGACAGCACGTTGCCTAGGTTCTTGCGGCCTGGCTCCGGTCGTTGTCCTCGATGGTGAGGTGTTAGCTCATCTGGATGCATCAAAAACGGTTGAGAAACTCAAAGGTTGCCTTGCCAAGACTGAGGAGAAAGCCTGATGGCAGAGCCTATTGATCTTCACGAAGTTGCCGAACGTCAACTTGAATCCCGGAGCCGCTACCCGTGGCGCCTAAAAGTCTGTGCTTCGACTGCGTGCTTGTCAGCTGGGTCCGGAGCTTCGATCGCCGCCATGGAGAAGGCGATAGAGGATGAAGACCTTGAGCTTGCCGTTCAAGTGATTCCCACAGGGTGCATGGGGCTCTGCTCCAAGGGACCGTTGGCTCGACTGGTGCACCGTGGCGGAGAAGAGATCATGTACCACGGAGTCACCCCTGAGGTTGGCGTCGATATCGTGAAGAAACATGTGGGTCTCGGGGAGGAAGTCTCCGACCATATTCAGGATCAGGAGATTCCGTTTTTCACTGAACAACTCAAGATCGTGTTGGCTCATTCGGGGATCATCGACCCAGACAAGATCGAGTCATACATTGCCCACGGCGGTTATAAGGCTCTACAGAGAGTCTTGACCACGATGAAGCCTGCAGAAGTAGTCACAGAGATCCAGGCTTCCGGTCTGCGCGGTAGAGGAGGCGCAGGGTATCCCACTGGGAACAAGTGGAAACTTTTGGCCGATGCTGTCTCGGACGAGAAATACATCATCGCAAACGGGGACGAAGGCGACCCTGGCGCGTATATGGACCGCACCATCATGGAGGACGATCCTCATCTGCTTCTCGAGGGGATAGCTATTGCCGCTTATGCGACTGGAGCCGACCAGGCGTTCATCTATGTGAGAGCCGAATACCCGAGGGCGGTCGAACGTCTCGACAGGGCTATTCGAGTGGCGCGTCGGACGCGGCTTCTCGGCCGTTCAATCCTGGGGAGCGGATTCAATCTCGATATTGACATTCGGATCGGTGCAGGAGCATTCGTGTGTGGAGAAGAGACAGCTCTGATGCAGTCGATCGAAGGTCGGCGCGGGAGTCCGAAACTCCGTCCCCCATACCCGACAGAATCCGGTCTCTGGGGAAAGCCGACGATGATCTCCAACGTCGAGACTTTCGCCAACATCTCGACGATCATCAACAACGGAGCCGAATGGTTCCATAGCTTGGGGACTAAACACAACCACGGGACCAAGGTCTTTGCCTTGGCTGGTGACATTGAGCACACCGGACTTATAGAGGTCCCAATGGGGATCAGTCTGAGGACCATTGTGGAAGACATGGGTGGCGGGATCCCGGGTGGAAAGAGATTCAAAGCTGCTCAGACAGGTGGACCCTCTGGAGGTTGTATCCCCGCGGAATTCCTCGACACGCCAGTCGATTACGACAGTCTGAGGGAGCTCGGGTCGATCATGGGCTCGGGCGGTCTGATCGTGATGGATGAAGACGTCTTGATGCCCGAAGTCGCCAAGTTCTTCATGGAGTTCTCCATGGACGAAAGCTGCGGGAAATGTGTGCCTTGTC
>CAYTVW010000228.1:0-3315 GCA_964441865.1 uncultured Acidimicrobiaceae bacterium | reverse complement strand
ACCGGTTCCTAAAACCGCCACTTTTGGATACATGCTTCGATTCTAGGCGGAGCCAGTTTTTGTCGCCGCGGAGCGTGAGCTGCTCAGTTTTCCGAACTGTAACCGTATCGCTGGCTCAGGTTCACCAACACGCCGGTCACGCCTGCAACGTCGTTGTCCAAGTCTTCGGTTTCGTACGGCGCGTCATCGTCTTTGTCGTCAGAGTCATCGATCCGAACCTCGACGTCATCGCCAACCTTGCGATTCGAGCCTCCGAACGCAACCGGCTTCGAAGCCTCTGAAGGCTCCGGCTTAGCAAGAACCCCATCGACGGTGAGGACTCCCGACTCGTATATGTCAAGGATTAGGCCTACCGCAGTACGCCTCCCAACTGATCTTTCGAGCTGAGCGAGAGTGATGCTCGGAATCATCTCTGCGAGCATTTTCCATGTCTCGGGAGAGAGAGTCACGGGTCCGTCAGGTTTCTCTGTCAACCGAAGGACGGTGTTTTGTTCGACTCCAATTCTCTCTAAGACCTCTTCCCGCCTCTTGTCCTCAGCTATGGCCTTGATCAGCTCAAGAATGTCGTATTGGGCTCCGTCTTCCGGGACTTCACGGGTCCCCATCTCGAAGCTTCCACTCCGGAGCGTCGAGACAAGATAAAGAGCCTCGGAGACACGCTCTTTCGCGTCTTTCGATTTGGGAGCATCGGGGAAGATGTCGACATCGACCAGGAATCCTCCACGGAAGTAGAGAACGGCACGTCTGGAGTCACCGTCTACTTCGATCGAGATTGTCTTCCCGGTAATGCGGATCATCTGAAGGAGGTCTTCGACACTCCAATCTTCAATCCGCCCTGATGTGATCATCGAACATCACCCTTCGTCATTGCACTCAATTTCCCGGACCGCCTGAACACCGTAGGACCAAAACTGAACGCTAGCTAGTAGAAATAGGGAGGGGCAGAAAAAGCGCACCATTTGACTAGTCATCATACGCCGTGGCTCTGCACCGTGTGTCGGTTGTTGAGTCAACCAGGGATACGAATAAACAACCAGAGAATCATCAGAATGGCTGGCGCGTAAGGTACCCAGCTGGAGGCCGAGTTGCGGTGCCGAGTAGAACCGAAATGTGTCCATGCCATGTTCAAACCTTCTACAGAGTTCGACGCATGGCCTCTGGGAAGGTTCCCGGAATCGTCGCGCAATCAGATTGAACTGGTGTAACGAGGGTCCTCGCTCAAACTAGAACCAGGTCAATTCCCTGACCGCCATCGAGTCTTTCAGGTATTTACCATTCGGTTTCTAGGACATCCCTCAATAGAGCACTGTAGAGCTCGGGTTCTATCAGGAACGAGTCATGGCCCTTCTCCGAGTGGACAGTGAACCGCCGAGCGTTAACCCCAGCAGCCTTCAGAGCTTTCACCATCCTGGCCTGTTCAGAAGGGTAGAAACAGACATCCGAATCGATGGTGAAAACCTGCCACAACTGATGCTGACAACGGGAGAGGAGGTCGGACAACTTCGCCTCCGGACCGCCAACTTCGTTCACCAGATCGAACTGCTGCCACATCTCCATGATCCGCATATACGAGTTGGCGTCGAAACGATTGACGAATTTCCTGCCGAGATGAAGCATGTACGACTCCAGAGGGCTGCTCACCCGGTAGCCGCCAATGTCTTCGAACGAGACAATCTCGTCACGAGCACGTTCTCTGATCGCCTCCAGCGACACAAACGTCTTGTGCCCAATCATCCGTGCAAGAGTCAACCCAAGACGCGGTCCCGCACCCGGGTAGTAATCACCTCCCTCGAAGTCGGGATCAGTGACAATCGCGAACATCTGCTCGAAGTTGTGGAGGACTTGGAGCGGGGTGGTGTGAAAGCCTGATGCTATCGGGATGATGGTGTCCACTCGTTCCGGGTATTTCACCGCGAGTACGGCCGCCATCTGCCCGCCGAGCGATGCACCTACAACCGCCTTCAGCTTCCTGATCCCTAGCTCGTCAAGGAGTTTCACCTGGGCGTCCACCACATCCGTGAGTGTGATCTTCGGGAAGACGGATCCATACTCGCGACCGGTCTCCGGATTGACGGAAGAAGGTCCGGTGGATCCGTAGCACCCGCCCAGGTAGTTGACACATATCACCGCGAGTCGGTCTGTATCCAATCCACATCCTGGGCCTATAAAGGGATCCCACCATCCCTGGTGATTCTCTTCGACCCACCGGTCGCCCACACCTGGTACAGAAGGATTGAACCCAGCGGCGTGCTGGCTCCCACTGAGGGCATGAAAAACGAGGACCACGTTCCCACCCCAATCGTCGATCTCACCGTAGATCTCGTATGCAAGGGTGACCTCGGGAATGGTCACACCCCCCTGCGTCACAAACGGTTCTGAAAGGGTATGAAAACGGGTTTCTACGGACCCGACAGATTCTGACCTTCGCACAAGAGACTCCTGCTCAACCGACTTCTCACGACGCGCTCCGAGAGCACCGCGAGCGGTCTCACCGCCGTCGGCTACTCATCGCACAGGCATTGGCACCATGGGGCCGTCCCCGGTTGCCGCGGCTTCGAAGGGCCTGTCCCTCCACCGCTCTTGATGAACGCAGTCAGGCTTGAGTCTGCCAGAGCGGCACCCTCAAGACAAGACGATTGGTGCGCCCAAGGGAATTCACCCGGCTAGAGCCAGGCTGTTGTGCGCTTCAGACCGGAGACCCTGCGACCTAACTGATGGTTGGGAATCTCCAGAACCACGGATCGAGGAATCTCAGCCAGCTTGTCGAGGATCAGTCGAGGGTTTTCGTATTCGCCCGGCCAGATGCTCAAAGTGGCCCCAGTTCTAGAACACAAGATCTGCCGGTATTTCTCAACCACGAGCAACCCGACGACATCTTCAATTCTGATCGTGACGGGTTCCCAACCAGGAGTGAAGAGTGTCAACGCTTCTCTATCATGCACAATCTTCGATCCGGGTGGCGGCCACGGCCCGACGCCTTGATATCGGTGTTCAGTCCCCTGCATGACGTGAGCAGTTCTTCCCGGGTTGAACTCCGGCAGTCCAACGTCGGTTGGCTTTGTGTTGGCCGGGACCATCAACAAGGTTGTAGCGGCTCCCCCCTTCCAGACATCCCGGATCTCGTCCACTGTGACCGCTTCCGATCTTGCCATGGCGTCGTTCCATGGAATCCAAGTGTCATTGTGAAGGTACGCCCACGCCTCTTGGAACGCGGCGGCAGCTTCCACGGCAGATTCATCGGCAATACGCGATTTGGCAATGATCCTTCGAAGGCGCTCTGGAGCCGGGCCTTGAGTCGAAATCTCGTCGAGTACC
>CAYTVW010000227.1:0-3331 GCA_964441865.1 uncultured Acidimicrobiaceae bacterium | reverse complement strand
AGGTTCTCATGAGCAATGCGACGGATAGCGCGGCCAAGATCGTCGGCGGTCATAACCTGGGGCATGATGGCTCCAGGCAGACCGCGCACCTGTTGATGCACATCTGCAGTCTCCTTCCCGGCCTCACGGGACCGGACTTAAAGGTTGTCAGCGAGAGCCTAGCACCCCCACCAGATTCTTCGACGCGTCATTTTCGCCGCACCGGGTTTTCGGGAAGACTCCTCGAACTCAGTCGTCGATATCCGCTGACATACCGCACTATTTCGCTCGGCCTTCTTAATCTTGGGACTGTGATTCAGGCCTCCAGGATTATGAGACTCAACGACGCTCCGCCATCCAAAGGCGATTACGTCTTCTACTGGATGCAGCAATCCCAACGAGCCGAGGGGAATTTTGCCCTCACATATGCGATACGAGAGGCAAATCGACTCCTCGTTCCAGTTGTCGTCGGTTTCGGCCTTATGGCCGACTACCCCGAATCGAACACTCGGCACCTTCATTTCATGTTGGAGGGGATTACCGAGACAGCTCAGACCTTGAAGAGACGCGGGATCCGCTTCGTGATGCAGCATGCCCACCCCGCGGATGTGGGGATCGACATGGCATCAAAGGCCGCGTTGGTAGTAACGGAGCGCGGGTACCTCCGCCACCAAAAGGAGTGGCGAGACGAAGTCGCTTCCATGGTTCATGTCCCGATGATTCAGGTGGAAACCGATCTCGTCGTCCCTGTCGACGCGGTTTCTGACAAGCAGGAATACGCAGCGCGGACACTGCGGCCGAAAATAGAGCGTCTACTCCCCGAATACCTGATACCGGAACCCGAAGAAACGCCTCTCATCGAGACTCCAGCCTGGGATTTCGGCCGAGAACTCGACCCCGAGAACCACTTCGCCGCTCTCGACCCCCTCCCGATCGACCGGACGGTACCTCCTGTCCGAAGGTTCAAGGGCGGCCTTTCGGAAGCTCGTTTTCTTCTGAAGGAGTTCATCTCAAAACGCCTTGACGGGTTCGCCGACGAAAGATCGGATCCGTCCCGCTTCCAATGCTCATTCCTCAGCCCCTACCTCCACTTCGGCCAGATCTCTCCTCTTGAAGTAGCTCTCGCAGTAGCGGGCTACCCGAGGATCTACTCGACGGATCGCGATGCCTTTTTGGAGCAACTGATTGTCAGACGCGAGCTGGGCTTCAATTACGTCGAATACCAGCCCCTGTATGACTCTTACAGCGGCATCCCCGATTGGGCACGGGACACACTGGATGACCACCGTCGAGACCTCCGGGAGTTCGAATACGATCGCGTTCGACTAGAACGCTCCCAAACCCATGACCGCTACTGGAATGCGGCTATGAATGAGATGGTCCACACTGGTTATCTGCATCCCTACATGCGTATGTATTGGGGCAAGAAGATCATCGAATGGTCTCGCAGTCCGAAAACGGCCTTCGAGACCATTCTTCACCTAAACAACAAATACCTTCTAGACGGTCGCGACCCGGCATCGTTCGCCAACGTTTCATGGCTTTTTGGTCTTCACGATCGTCCGTTCGTCACCAAACCCGTCTACGGAAACGTCCGGTCAATGTCGGAAAAAGGACTTAGTCGCAAGTTCGACATGGACTCCTATATCTCAAAGGTGTCTCATCTAGTCGCTGAAGAGGGCTGAAAGCACCTCTGGTTCGACCCGCGCCATTCCCGTTAGCTGGTTCGGCCTTGTTCGTCCTGATCGTCGTCAAGCCCAGTCAGTCTCTTCTTCCTTCGAAGGAAAAAGAACATACGACTGAAAAACCCTTCTCGCTCTTTGGATCGCTTCCTCATCTCGGCGATCTCGCCCATCTCTTCAGCTAACGGAACCGCTCCATAAGAGTGATTCGGTCGGTAAGAACCGCTAGAAAACATGAGGCCTCCTTGACCTCAATCATTATCTCATCTCCGGCCCAGTTCGACTAGCACTACATACCCCGACACTCGATCTGAGACACATCTCTCACCGCTCCTCGGGCGGCGCTAGTAGTCATCACCGCATAGGCTCTCAAAGCAGGCGTGACCGTTCGATCTCGCGTCGGCTTCCATGCTTCAGAACCCCGATCCTCCATCGCCTTCCGACGACGGTCGAGTTCCTCTTGCGAAACTGCCAACTCAAGAAGCCGCGACGCGATGTCAATCCGGATCAAATCGCCTTCCTCGACGAGCCCGATCGTCCCGCCTTCGGCCGCCTCGGGCGAGCCATGACCGATACTCAACCCGGATGTTCCACCTGAGACTCTCCCGTCCGTGATGAGAGCACAGACTTTGCCGAGACCTTTCCCTTTAAGGAACGAAGTGGGATAGAGCATTTCCTGCATCCCAGGACCGCCTCGAGGCCCTTCGTAGAGAATCACAACCACATCACCCGGCTTAATCTCGTTCGCGAGAATCGCTTCACAAGCGAGCTCTTGGGAGTGGAACACCCTCGCAGGCCCCTCGAAGCTGTAGATCGAAGGGTCCACACCCGCTGTTTTCACAATCCCACCGTCAACCGCCAGGTTCCCATACAACACTGCTAGCCCACCGTCAGTGTTATAGGCGTGTTCGACATCTCGAAGACATCCACCTTCCCGGTCAAGGTCGGGTTCTTCAAAGAGATTGTTCTGAGAGAAACCTTCCTGTGTCGGGACTCCACCCGGGGCGGCGAGAGCCCGCCTCTTAGCTTCCTCGGTGGCAGTGGGCCGTCGGATATCGTTTTGGTCGATCGCTTCACCGACAGTCGGGATATGAACAGTTCGAGCATCTCGATGAATCAAGCCGGCCCGATCGAGTTCTCCCATTATCGAAAGAATGCCACCGGCCCTGTTGACGTCTTCTACGTGGTATTGAGAAGACGGAGCCACCTTGCAGATATTCGGGACTCTCCTGCTAAGCCGATCGATATCGGCCATAGTGAAGTCAACTCCGGCCTCTTGAGCTATCGCCAAAAGATGAAGGACTGTGTTAGTCGACCCTCCCATCGCGATATCGAGTGTCATAGCGTTTTCGAAAGCGTCAAACGTCGCGACTTTTCTCGGGAGAAACCAGTTCTCGCCCTCCAAATAGTGGGCTTTCGCCATCTCCACGATCCGCCGTCCGGCTTCCTCGAAAAGTCCCCATCTTGAGGCGTGTGTAGCGACCAGGGTCCCGTTCCCGGGGAGCGCCATCCCGAGGGCCTCACTAAGACAGTTCATGCTGTTCGCCGTGAACATCCCTGAACAGGAGCCACATGTTGGACAAGCCGAGCGTTCAAGGCTCACGACTTCCGCGTCACTCACCGAGTCGTCACTCGCTCCGATCATCGCGTCAATAAGGTCAAGCGCTCGC
>CAYTVW010000226.1:0-3336 GCA_964441865.1 uncultured Acidimicrobiaceae bacterium | reverse complement strand
CGACACGGCCAATGAACAATCCAACCGGCCGGAAACACCGGAGACGGCCGAATTGGAACTCGAACTCACCATTGCTCGCCTAGATGAAATGAAAGCCCCCAATACCGACATCGATAACACCTTCGACATTCTGTGCAACGTCAACGAGACTCTCGCAGTAGCCTACCGCTTGGAATGCGACGCCACTCACGGCGGGTACCTCCAGAGGCGTCGACAGCGGGGGATAGACCCAGATGGTGGGTTCATCGTGGGAAAACCAGCAAGTTTAGACCGACAGGCACGAGTGCTCGCGTTCTCCAACAGGGTGATGTCTGAGCTCTTCCACATAGTCGTCCAGAAACTCGGCCGCCATGTTCCTGGATTGGAGGAACTCATAAGCGACATCTTTCAACCCAGCTCGGCCTGACGCTCCCGATCCGAGAATTTCGTCACATCCATCCAATACCCTAACGGTATGACCAGGGTTATACTCGATGCCATGAAGGTTGCCATCTCCCTACCGGATGATCTGTTTCGCCGGGCCGAGCATCTCGCCCAGAGACTCGGAATACCGAGGAGCCGCCTGTATGCGAAAGCCCTTGAGTCGTATGTGAACAACCTCTCGACCGATCAAATCACTGCCGCCTTGGATGCTGTCCACGATGAACCGTCGACCATGGACCCAGTCTTGGCGAGCGGGCAGACAGCCGTCCTAGCGTCGGAGGAGTGGTGATGCGCCGGGGGGAAATCTGGTGGACAGAACTCGGACCGCCCGTCGGCTCACAACCGGCCAAGCGGCGTCCGGTGCTGATCGTCCAGTCAGATCCGTTCAATGCCAGCCGCATCAACACCGTCGTTGTTGCCGCCATCACTTCGAACCTCAGACTCGAAGCGGCTCCTGGCAACGTGAGGTTATCCCGGCGAATATCTCGGTTGTCGAAAACATCAGTCGTGAATGTCTCCCAGATAGTCACGTTGGACAAGGCGACTCTGGTTGATCGGGTGTCAAGCCTTCCGTCGAAAGCCATGTCCCAAGTCGACGAAGGCCTTCGCCTCGTACTTGATCTTTGAGACAAACAGCAGATAGCGATAACCGCAAGAGACGGTCCTTATCCAATACAGCTAGACGCGATCTAATTTCCCCCACCCCCTTGAGGTCTGACCTGAGCCCTCTAGGCTGCAAGAGGTCGAGTCAAGGTCCCGGATCCCCAAGGAGTCCTCATGGCAACAGACAAGCGACCCGTCTATACGGTCCCGGTTGAGGGAGGCTGGGGCAACAAGCGCCAAGGATCAGAGAAGGTCAGCAAGATTTTCAAGACGAAGTCTGAAGCACAAGCAGCCGGACGGAAGACTGCAATGGCCTCGAAGGTAGAACACCTGATTCTCAAAGCGGACGGAAAAATCGGCGAGCGGAACAGCTACGGAAACGACCCTCGCGGCAGCAAGGGATAGAGACTGACCGTTACTCCTGTAGGCTCTCGGGATCCCAATAGCGAGTGAAAAGGTGTCCGGATTCTTCAGCAACCATGCGGATTCGGCAGTGACTGGACCATGTGGCCTAACGCTCATCCTCACCTCGATTCGGGCTTTGTTCCTGGTCTTGGTTCTGGCCGTTTTGGGCTGCTCCGAGGGGGCGCCGAGCGGTTCGTCTTCTCCCCCCTCTCGGACTATCCCACCGCTACCACCAGAGCACGAAGACCTGATCACTCCTGAAGAGTGGGAAGAGGGGTGGTTGTTTCAATTCCGTCTCGCAGATGATGAGGATGGCATTACCTCTGCGGACCTCAAGGAAGCGACCCTTGCGATGGCAGCCTGCGCCGAAACAAAAGGAGTCCTGATCGTCTCAGAGCCGTACCCCGTAATGGCAGGTGATAGTTGGGGCATCAACTTCGGAGTCGAAAACCGGGAGGACGGCGAAGAAGGCATGCTCATATCGGATGCATGCCAGGATGCCTGGAAAAGCTATCTAGAGATGAACAGACCGCAGAAGAGTGAAGTCGAGCAGCATAATCTGCTGATGGCTCTCCTCGACTGTCTGGAAGCCAACGGTGCACCAGCCGTGGACCGGAGCCTCTCCGACCAAGAAATCAGGGATATAGTCACCGAGCCAGGATCGAGGTTCAATCACTTCGACGCGCGATACCAACACTGTTACGTCGACTTCGCCGACTGGATGGCCATTAACCCTGGTTGAGCCGTCGGAGAACGATCGGATTGTCGCCTCGGCACCAAGGCCAAGTCGATGGGAATACGTCTCCGCTCCCAGTTGATCGATCCTGTCGACTGAACGAAACCCGACACAGTCCGGCCAATAACGAGGCTAAGAAACAACCAACCTCCGAGAGCCCACGGACCCACGGCCAAATTTCGACGCGCCAGCCAGCCTCATTCCCAATGGAATACCGAGGAAGGTGCCTTCCCCAAAGACACTTCCTGGCGCGTCAGGGCTTCTTGTCGTCCAATACGCGTCGACGGCCAACGGAGTACACCTAATTGAGGCTTGGCGGTTGACTCAAGCCAACATCATCAACGCCGGGAGCGACAGAACACCCTCTCAAATCGGCTCGAAAACTCTCGGAATCTGAATCAAATACTCAGTTTGTGGGATCGCTCTCGCAGCGAATCTCGGCTCACCATCCCATAGGCGAAAACGGACAAAGCCCAAACGAGACCCCCGCTTCCTTTAGTTTAACGAATGCCTTGACAGCATTTGGTTCACCTCTTAACCTCCTGTCCGCTGACCTGACCCTATCCACGGATCAGACGCACTAGAAGGAGGAACCCGTGAAACGATTCAAGAAGATCCACAAACCTTTGCTGGTTCTCGCAACGATCGCCGCCATCGCAGTCCCCGTCTCCGCGGCCTCACAAATTAAGTCGGTTGGATCCGCTTGCCAATTCAAGATCTACAACTACACGACGAACACACCCTACGGGGTGACTTATTCCCTGGGACGGACCTACAACTACAACGGCGGATGCTCTTATGAATGGGTGAGACTGTATTACGAGACTCCCAACTACTGCAGCTGGACTCCTTGGTCTGAAGGAGCTAAGCCCCAGGGCGATTACGTCCAGTCGTACATCGGTTGGCCCCTGATTGACTCCCATCACAAAGCAAAGGACCTGCCCACCGAACTCATCAGCCCGGTTTACTACCTGCCGAGCTGAGTCCACTGCTTCCAACTAGGAGGAGAGATGACGAACCGTTTTACGAGAAGAACCACTGCATCTTCTGTTCGGGCTTTGTTCCTGGTCTTGGTTCTGGCCGTTTTGGGCTGCTCCGATGGGGCGCCGAGCGGTTCGTCTTCTCCCCCCTTTCGGACTATCCCACCGCTGCCACCACAGCACGAAGGC
>CAYTVW010000225.1:0-3389 GCA_964441865.1 uncultured Acidimicrobiaceae bacterium | reverse complement strand
GGACTCCGGATCTCACGACCGAAGACATCCGAGATGCCCTCTACGCCTCGAAAATCGTCTCGTATGCACAGGGATTCATGCTCCTCGCTGCCGCGTCTTCCGAATACGGATGGAGCCTGGACTTGGGACGAATCGCTTCTTTGTGGCGAGAGGGCTGCATCATCCGAGCCGCTTTCTTGGATCACATCACCTCGGCTTTCGGAACTCAACCGGATCTCACCAATCTCATGCTCGATCCGTTTTTCCGAAGAGCGTTCGAGGATTCGATGACCGGCTGGCGGAGAACAGTCGCCGCTGCGGTGACATCTGGGGTTCCTGTCCCCGCCTATTCCACGGCTTTGGCATTCTTCGACTCTTTCCGTGCGAAGACCCTCCCCGCCAACCTAATCCAAGCCCAACGCGACTTCTTTGGAGCTCACACCTATCAGAGGATCGATTCGGATCCCGACCGGTTCTTCCACACCAATTGGACGGGCAAAGGTGGAGAGACCACCGCTGGATCCTACGGTGCCTAGGATCGCTTCATATGATCGATCCGTACCGGCTCCCACGATCCGCCATCCCGAAGCACTATCGGCTGAGGATCACGCCCAGCTTTGAGGAATCCTCTTTCTCGGGTGTAGCCGAAATCGACGTTGAAATCTCCTCTCCGCTCACCGAGATCACCCTCAACGCCATCGATCTCGCTGTCGATTCCGCATCCATTTCTACTGCAGGCGATTGCGAT
The DNA here is from genome assembly GCA_964441865.1 of uncultured Acidimicrobiaceae bacterium. GTDB lineage: Bacteria > Actinomycetota > Acidimicrobiia > Spongiisociales > ZC4RG35 > CAYTVW01. Next base: position 2,662 of record CAYTVW010000225.1, on the reverse strand, counting down.
GTTGCCTACATCCCCGAATATCAAAGGATCACGCTCACTCCTGCCACAGAGATCCCAGCCGGATCGGCGACTATCACAGCTTCCTTCCGAGGCCCCCTGAACAACAGACTCACCGGTTTCTACCGAGCTGCTTTTGTCGACGGAGATGGGAATCCTCGAGAGATCGCTGTGACCCAATTCGAGGCGACTGATGCCCGACGGGCGTTTCCTTGTTTCGACGAACCCGATTTCAAGGCGACTTTCCAGGTCTCGCTCACCTTCCCAGACAATCTTGAAGGATTCTCCAATACACGAGAGGTCTCTCGAACCCGAGACGCATCCGGTTTGGTCACCGCCAACTTCGCTGAGACTATGAAGATGTCCACCTACCTGGTGGCCTTCACCGTCGGCCCATTTGTGGCTTCAGAGACCGTTGAAGTCAACGGGGTGCCGATCAGAGTGATCGTCCCTCACGGAAGATCGGACCTTTCGGAGTTCTCCCTCGACTCGGCGGAGATAATCCTCGACTATCTAGCCACCTACTACGGGATTCCATATCCGGGCGACAAGCTCGATCATGTCGCGGTCCCCGACTTTGCCTTTGGTGCGATGGAGAACCTGGGGTGCATTGTCTATCGGGAGTCTTCGCTTCTCGTCGATCCGTCGTCGGCGACACAGGCCGAAAAACAGAAGGTTTTCGATGTGATGGCCCACGAAGTCGCACACATGTGGTTCGGAGATCTCGTGACAATGAAGTGGTGGGACGGGATCTGGCTGAATGAGGCCTTCGCCACATTCATGGAGATGAAAGCTACTGAAGCGCTCCACCCTGAATGGAAACGTTGGCTCTCTTTTGGATCGGTTGAGCGACCCTGGGCGTATGGAATCGACGGGCTCCCTTCTAGTCGACCAATCCAGTTCGAGGTGATTTCCCCCGCCGAAGCCAACGAGATGTTCGACGCCCTCACTTATGGAAAGGGGTCATCGGTTCTCCGGATGATTGAACAGTTCATGGGAGAAGACGTCTTCCAGGCCGGAGTCCGAACCTACCTCCGAAGACACGCATACTCAAATACAGTCGCCGACGACCTTTGGAAGAGCCTCGACGAAGCCTCCAGAGTCCCGGTCAGTTCAGTGATGCAAACTTGGATTCATCAGAGCGGATACCCAAAGGTGGTCGCCACCGTCGAAGGAAACCGAGTTCACCTGAGCCAGGAACGTTTCATGGCACTCGCCGGAGAGTCCGCTGATGCCAAATGGATGATCCCGATCCAGATTCGGGGGAGGTCCAACGGAGAAGACTTCCAACACAACGTCCTCCTGAAGGACTCTCACTGCACGGTTGAACTGACGGATCCTCCCGAATGGCTCATTGCCAACTCCGGTGGCCACGGCTACTACCGGGTGCGCTATTCCCCGGATTCTTACCGCAGCCTGAAATCTGCATTACCGCACTTGGACGATCTTGAACGTTTCACTCTGATCGACGATGCCTTCGCTTTCACCAAGACCGGGGAGATGACTCTCCGTGAATATCTCGACCTCGCCGAAGCGTTCACTAATGAAACCGAACCAGCAGTATGGGATTCGATACTCGAGTCCGCTGACGCCATCGCCCTCCATGTGGCCGATGACTCCGGCCTCCCCGCCTTCCGAGAATGGATCACTGACCTCGCCCGCCCATCGCTCGACCGCTTGGGTTGGGACACATCGGATTCCGACTCCGACTTGACCCGCCGTCTGAGGGGTCTGCTGATCCAACTCTCCGGCCGGATCGGAGGTGATCCGGACACGGTAAGTCTTTCAAGGAACCTCACCGAAAAATGGCTCCGCAACCCGGACGCTATCGACCCGGAAGTCGGTTCGGCCGCTGCGTTCACTGCTGCCGCCCATGGAAACATCGAAACCCACCAAGAACTCATTCGAGCTTTTGAACAGTCCACGAATCCTCAGATGCGGAACCGCCTTATGCAGGCTTTGGCGCTGATCGACACCGAAGACGCCACCGACGCCACCTTGGCTGCGATCTCCACCGGAGTCATCCGAGCCCAAGACATCGCTTGGTTGACCGGTCTTTTGTTCCGCCTCAGAACAAACGGACCGTACGCTTGGAGACGAGTGACTGAGAAATGGGATTCGGTGTACCCCGCTATGCCACCTCTCACCATTAGAAAGTTCTTTGAAGCTCTCCCGGGACTCTCCAGGATTGCGGTCGGAGTGGAGGGGTTCTTCTCAGAGATCGGATTCCCAATCACCCGGTCACTCTCGCAATACATCGAACTCCTCCAAGCGAACGCCGCCTTTGGGCGCCTCCAAGGCGATTCCTTCCGGGAACGGTTCTCCAAATAGAAGAGGCCCCCACTCCGTGGGGGCCTCTGACTATCGCATAATTACTTGAGCTCGACTGTGGCTCCAACGCCCTCCAACTGGGCTTTGGCCTTCTCAGCAACCTCTTTTTCCACGCCTTCGAGGACCGGCTTGGGAGCTCCATCCACCAACTCTTTGGCCTCTTTGAGACCGAGCTTGGTGAGTTCCCGCACTTCCTTGATGACCTTGATTTTCTCGGCTCGAGCACCAACCAGAACCACATCAAACTCATCTTTCTCTTCGACAGCGGCGGCGTCTGCGCCCCCTCCGGCCACCATGGCAGTGACATTGCTTAATGAATTTAGTTCTACTGGCA
>CAYTVW010000224.1:0-3405 GCA_964441865.1 uncultured Acidimicrobiaceae bacterium | reverse complement strand
GCGTATTGACCAAATTCCGCCTGGTTTCCACCTCGACGAATCGTTCGAGGGCTTCTCGGTATCGACGGAGTGTCTCTTCGGAACTCGAAACCGGGGTTTCGTGGCCCGATTCGGAGTCGACAAGGGTGAAGTCGCCAGCCAATTCCGGTTCTAGTTCGTCGACACCCAACACCTGAAGGACTACCCCACCAGCCCCTAGACCCGCCCCATCAAGCGCCTTCTCCCATTCAGAATCCAACAGGTCTGAGATAAGTACTACCCATCCTCTGGTGGGAGCTCCACCGATCAGACTCCGGATACTCGGCGCTAAGGGTACGGACCCTCCCGACCTTACGGTCTCCAACCAGTTCTCCAGGCGAGGCCACACTGAAAGATGCCGCCCTGAAGGCCCGACCTCGACAGAACGCCCTTCTCCACCCGGGAGCGCAAAAAGCTGGACCCGATCTCCACCCGCCAAACCCAGATACGCAATCATCCCGGCCACTATCCGGGCTGTTTTCTCCTTCTCTGAGAACTTCATCGATTCCGAGAGATCGAGGACCACTCTGAGAGGCAACTCTTCTTCGGCCTCGAACTGCTTAACCAAGAGCTGGCCGAGCCTGGCGTAGAGGTTGTGGTCAATCCGACGGAAATCGTCGCCGGGGACGTATTCGCGGTAGTCAGCAAAATCGAGACTCTCCCCCTTGTGAGCCGAGGAATGCCGCCCCGACCACTGAGCGCGAATCCGTCTCCTCGACACGGTCGAGAGTCGCTCAAGTTGAGCCCGGAGTGCAGCATCGAGGAGCATCTCAGTCGACTACAGGGACCGGATGAGCTGAGAGGACTTCGTCGACAAGCTCGTCCGAAGTCACTCCGTCGGCAATAGCTTCGTACCCGAGGACTAATCGGTGTCTGAGGCAGGGTTTGGCGACGTTCCAGATATCTTCGGCGGCCAGATTCGACCGTCCGTCCATCAACGCAGCTGCTTTCCCCATCAGAGTCATTGCCTGAGCTCCTCGAGGACTCGCCCCGTTCCTCACATATTTCCGTATTCCGGGAGGCGAAGCCTCAGAATCCGGGTGAGTTGCGCCAGCGAGAGTCGCCGCGTAATGGAGCAGGTGAGTAGCGGCGGGAAGCTCCCTGACCATCAGAGTCATCTGCTGGAGTATCTTCCCATCCAAGACCGCCTTAGGTTCCGCTTCTGCCCCGGCAGTCGTCCGTTTGAGAATCTCGACCAAGTCTTCGGGAGGAGGGAACTTGACCAAGGCTTTCACGAGGAAGCGGTCGAGTTGAGCCTCTGGAAGAGGATAAGTCCCCTCTTGTTCAATCGGGTTCTGGGTTGCCATAACCATGAACGGCCTCGGGAGAAGATGGGTCTCTCCCCCCAAAGTCACCTTATGCTCCTGCATGGCTTCGAGGAGAGCCGATTGAGTCTTTGGGGTCGCCCGGTTGATTTCGTCGGCAAGCACCAGATTGGCGAAGACCGGTCCACGATGAAAACGAAAAGTCCCTTCCTCAAGAACTTTCGTCCCGAGGATGTCGGCAGGCATCAGGTCGGGAGTGAACTGAATCCGCCCAAACTCAACGTCCAACACGTGGCCCAGAGTGGCCAAGAGTTTGGTTTTCCCTAGTCCCGGAACGCCTTCGAGAAGGACATGCCCTTCACAGAGAGTTGCCATCAGGACAGTGCTGACTAGGTCCTGTTGACCAACGATCACTGTGCCCACCTGAGCTCGGGCTTCCTGCAGTTTCTCGGCAAATACTTCGGGTTTCATCGCTCTCCTGTCCGTTTGCTCTCGTCAATCGGGTCGATCCCCAAGCTTCGTCAGGGCTCAAGGATGGTGAAATACTTCTGAACAACGTCGCGAACCGACGCGGGGACCGTCATCCTGTCGAGAGAAGACAGAGCCGTGTCCCAATACTCCGTGTACACGTCCTGGTAGGACGTAAGAGGGAGATTCGCCGAACCGCTGCCACCGGTTGAGCCGGTGATTTCTCCCTGCTCAGATCCGTCAATCGGGACTCGCTCCCGCTCCCCCAAACCATACTCTGTAGGGTCGAAGAACTCGGCCCGGGCAGGATCTCGGAAAGGATCGTCGTCACCTTCACCCAGCGGGACTCGCCCATCACCGATTCCGCCAGCTCCGGTCCCCGCTCCACTCTGGCCTCCGGCACCCGATCCGCCACCGCCACCGCCCCCAGAGCCTCCGGAGTCGCTCGAACTCCCTTGACCGGACCCGTCGCCATCGCCGTCCCCATCGCCGTCGCCATCGCCGTCGCCATCGCCGTCGCCGTCGCCATCTCCGTCACCTTGGTCCCCTTGTTGACCTTGGTTCTCTCCACTCTGTTGGCCCTCTTGACGGCTCTTCTGGGCATCAGACAGCCGCTGTTGTGCGTCGCGGACTTCCTTCACCGCATCCGAACGAGACTGACCGGCATCGACTTTCTCTTGGGCAGAATCAAGAGCGTCTGCCGCATTTTCCAGAGCATCCGCCGCTGCCTGGCGATCTGATGGATCAGACGAGGCTTTCGAGAGTGCCTTGGCTGCCTCGGAGAAAGCACCAGCTACTTCCGGGTCGACTCCCGCGAAATCGTCGGCTCTCTCCTTCAACTCGGCCGCAGCCTCGGCTAGTTCTTCAGGAGTCTTGGATTGGATGTCGTCCGCGAGCTTCCGAAGTTGTTCAGCAGCTGATTCACCCGCCGCAAGAGGGTCCTGTCCCAGACGCTGCTCAAGCCCCGCAAGGGCAGTCTTCCGAGCCAGATCAGCTGGGTCCATCGCTTCGGTCAGGTCTTGACGCGCCTCGCCCAGTATCCCGAGCGCTTCCTCCAACGTTTTCGCGTCGCGGAGCTGTTCAGCCAGCGACTCAAGTTCTTCAGCAAGCTCCTCGGGAGCGTCCTCGGCCATCTCCTCCAAGCGCTCGGCCTCTTGAGCGATGATCTCCTGAACATCTCTCTGCTCCGCAAGCAATCGGTCGGTCGGGGCCGGAACGAGCGCAAGTGCGATCGCTGCCGCCATTGCCAAGAAGGCCAGGTGCGGCAAAGGCCGACGGGGCACTATCTGAACCATCCCCGAGAGAGGACGACCCTGCGCCCAGTTCTCGGCGTCACGAACCTGTCTCTGTTCCGCCTCGTCTTCAGCACCCGAATCCGTCAGCTCAAGGGCCGTCGAAACACGGTCGAATCCACCCATCCGGCGGTCTACCTCATGGCCGACCTTCAGGCGAGACCACGGCCGGAAAAGCACTAAGCCGACAGTGAAGACAACAGGGATCAGAACCAATCCGATGGCCACCGAATCCGCCCAGGGAATCACAACCCGCCTGGCGATGGCCAAGAGAATCGCGGCAAGGCATGCGCCGATTCCAGCAACAATGGTTATTCCGTGGACGAGCCTCATCGCGGCTATCCGTCTCCGCGCGAATGTGA
>CAYTVW010000223.1:0-3411 GCA_964441865.1 uncultured Acidimicrobiaceae bacterium | reverse complement strand
ACGTGGCTGTCGAAGCTGATGCCGAAGCTTTGGTTGACCTGGGTATCTCCACATTTGGCCGGGTCGACATTCTGGTCAACAATGCCGGAGTCATGGACCTCAATCAGGGAGCTGGCGACGTCACCAATGAGATGTGGGAACGGGTGATGGGCGTGAACGTGAACGGCCCCATGTTCCTGATGAGGAGGGCGGTCCCTGACATGGTCAAGAATGGTGGTGGTTCGATCGTGAACATCGCCTCCGTCGCAGGTGTCAAGGGATCGGCCGCTGGCATCGCCTACACAGCTTCGAAGCACGCTTTGGTCGGGATGACCAGGAGTACCGCCTGGCGCTACATTCCCGAGAAAATCCGATGCAACGCGATAGCGGCAGGAGCGGTCGAGACCAATATTGGCGCAAGCGTCGATATGTCGAAGATGGATCCGGAAGGTTCGGCTCGTTGCAAGATTGGCTATGGGGTGATCCCAGCGACTCTGCAGCCGATCGATATTGCCAATCTGGTGCTATTCCTGGCTTCCGACGAATCCAAGAACATTAACGGGGCAATTATCCCCGCCGATGGAGGCTGGACTGCCAGCTGAGTAGGCTCCCTTGCCTCTGCCGGGTCTCCCGCAGTGATGTGGGAGACCCGCTCATTTGGTCGGTCGGTTTTGGCCAAGCTCGTGTTGGGTCGCGCTGGATCGTGTGCTTCGACAGTCGAGGCTGAAGTCGGCCTTCCGCCATTATTATCCACGTGTGATTGACCCAACCGACTACCTGAGAATCGTCCTCGACCCACTGCGTCTCGCAGTACTTGGTGCGGGAGCGTTGGGGCCAGTCGATGTGGAACAGCTTTCAGCGCAGTTGGGGCGGAAACCGCGTCAGGTTCTCGAGGCTGTGGGATCCCTGAGGGCAGCGGGTCTGTTGGACGATCAATTGGCCCTTGACCGGACAGCATTAATGCGGATCTCTCAGCTCCTCCCATCGGTCGAACCGATGGCCGATTCGGTTGCGACGGGAGAATGGGCCCCTGAAGAGGTCGCCGTGCTGTCAAGGTTCTTCTCCGGTTCACGCCTCACCGAAATCCCGGGAGCGAGGGGGAAACGAAGGGTTGTCCTCGAGAGACTGTCTCAAGAGTTTGAGCCGGGCGTCAAGTATTCGGAAAAAGAGGTGAATTCTCGGCTTCAGGTGTTCCACGCGGATTACGCCAGCCTGAGGCGATACATGGTCGACGAAGGGCTGCTAACGCGGGCCGAAGGCTCGTATTGGCGAACCGGCGGTCGTTTCCCAATCGATCCGGAGTGACTCGCGCACAAGGATTTGGTCGAGAGAGACGTTTTCCTTCCCCAAGAGGCTCGGGAAGAACAACTCTTAGATCTGCCTAGTGGCAGTGGACCAAAGAAGAAACGGTGGCGCAACAGAATTCAAAGAGGCTGGCGAAGGGATGAATCACTGGTTACCGGGTCGTATCGAAAGGCCAAATTCATGGAAAGGTCGAAGCTCAAGGAGTTACGTCGTGCTTCGACCTTTCGCGGGTGGGACTCAGTGGACCTGAGGTCCTTCACAGCCTCTCTGGTCGGGGCCGATCACACAGGGGACTGTGATGTCGCCAACATCGGGGACAATGGACACCCAAGCTCGGCCCGGTGGAACGTAGAGGAGGTTGCCGTCTGCATCCTTTAGAGTGAAAGGATCGGAAGGATTCTCGCGTTCCCAGGTTCCCTCAACCTTCTTCCCGGAGGCCATGATGATGAGTCTCCCCGAACCGGTTGAATCGGTGGCTGGAACTGAGGAGCCTGATGTTCCCGCGGGTGGGGATGCTATGTAATACCTTCCAACGAGGAACACCAAGACATCCGTCTGGATCCTCGATTGTTCACCACCCTCGGTTCGGGTGTATGACTCGACATCGTTGATCCACCTATCGTATGTTTCTCCGTTCCAGACCCAGGTGACGGTGATTCCGTCCGAGAATTCAGCGATGGCGGTAGTAGCGTCCTCCGCGTTTTCCGGGAGGGGTCCGAAATCCCACAAGGGCGTGGGTGGGGCATTATCGGGGATATTCGCATTGTCGGCGAGAGTTCTTAGCTCAGTGGTATCGGCGTAGAGGTTGTGTGGAGCATTCCTGAAGCTGACGCGAAACATCCCAGGTCGTGGATCGACAAAGACGTCGATTCCAAGATTCCGGATCCCCTGAAGCACCCAACTCTGGGCGCCAGAAATGAAGAATGGTGCCTCGAAAGGGACAACGAGTTTGGCGTCGGAGGGACGTCCCGAGCGGACAGGCCCAACGAATTCAGAATCCGACTGGTGGAAAACAGCGAGGAAGCGGGTCAATCCGCCTTCGACTCGAATCTCAAAAACCAATTCGGCGTTTTCGATCCCCGATTGAGGACGAGCGTTCGGGTGGTTGTCCACCTTGATCGCGATGACTCGTCTGTTCACTGAATCGGGATCATCGACTGGGAGACCGTTCACGGCAGATCGGGCAAGACCGTCTGCCCAAGTGGTCGTCGTTCTCATCACGGTTGTTGTAGTGGTCGCTTCAGTCGTTGTTGTTGTTGTTGTCTCGGTTGTGGTTGTAGTGGTTTCTCCTCCACACGAGACCACAAGGAGTGCGAGCGAGAACAGTAAACGAGAAGTCTTCATACGAACCTCAGTCGGGAACAAAAAGTCGGGGCACAGGTTACCTTGGATTCAAGAGGCCTCAGCCCATGCAAGAGTTCCCCGAATACATTGTCACGATCTCCCCAGTCGTCAGAGTCGATGTGAGGCTTCCTTCGATGAATCCGGCGCCGCCAGTGTTGAGACGGAAGATCGGTCCGAGCATCTCATCAGTGTTGACGACGACTGTAGGCCCGAATGCCATCACGAGATCTTTGACGGTGGATCCAAGGGATATTCCCTGAGAAGTGGCTGCCGGATACTTGTCCGACCCGATTTCCGGGCTGTATGACCAAGAGGCGAAGTGTCTCACTCCTTGAGTCCCCCAATCGGTGCTTCCATCAGTGAAGAACAGTTGGACGGCACCCCAAGTGACTAGTCGGACGTTGTCTCCGATGCAGGCACCAAGTGAAGACGACGCAACCCATCCGGTGTCTTCGTCGGCTGGACCCAAATAGGAATTCAATGCCGCTACAACTGCGTCGACTGGGTCACCGAAGGTGGACTCGCCGATTCCGGTAGGTCGAAGCTCTAGTACCGGGCCTCCCGCCACTGTTGTAGTAGTCACCGTTGAAGATGTAGTCGACGTGATTTCGGTTGTTGTGGTGGTGGTGGCCTCGGTGGTCGTGGTTATGGTCTCGATGCTGTCTGTAGAAACCACCATGGAGGTAGTGGTAGTGGTGGTCTGGGGCGTGGCCGACTCTTGTTTGGATGCCGAAACCATCAGCATCCCGAACAATCCAAGGAACACCACATAGATGGCACCGA
>CAYTVW010000222.1:0-3419 GCA_964441865.1 uncultured Acidimicrobiaceae bacterium | reverse complement strand
GGGAGTGGCCGGAACCGCTCCGACCAATGTGGTTGCCAGAGTCACAAGAACGATTTGGCGTAGACGTATCCGTCTCATGACAACCCAGGATACCTTCTCCGAAACCGACTGAGCGGACCTGCGGAATTTCTGAGTCCTCTGACCCGGTTCTTAACAGACATCAACCCGTCTTGGCCGATACAAATCGAGGAGTTCTATAGGGTTGTCTCCTACCCCAGCATTCGTAGTAGGGGGAGATATACGATTGCCGCCATCACCGCCCCGTCGAACAAAGGCATGAGGCCGGGCGCCGCTTCGGTGAGTTGAACCGATCGAGTACGGATGGCTGATCCCAGACCTCGTCCCGCGACCATCGCCGCAGCTAAGGCGAGGCCTATCAAGAGGTAGGCGACTAGATCGAGACCGCTCCGTATGGCCACGAGAAGGGTGGCGACAAGAGTCCCGACTCCCGAAGCCAGGATCGGATCCCCCAACGGAATCTCGGGGAAACGGTATACAGCTACAGACCCTATCCCCCCGCCCAGCATGGCAACCACGAAAAGGTCGATCTTCATGTCGCCTGAGTAGGGATACATCGCGACTGAGCACATTGACCCAATAGCCGCCGTAGCCATGATCCCGACCAGAACCATCGGGGCGATGTTGATGAGCATTCGATTGGATTCGGATGCCACTGCCCAGAGCCCAACGAAAGCCACCACCGAGGCAACACCCAGGCCGACACCGACGGGGCCCAGCGTGAATGTGGCTGCGACCGTCGCGAGTATCCCGAGAAGCGTTGGGCCCAACGGCAAATCTCGCCCGCGATTCTGGACCACGGTCGAAATGTCGATCACCCAAGAAGAGAGAATCACCACGAGAGCTGTGATGAGGATCTTCCGATCCTGCACCATGTATAGCCCTATTCCGGCAACGGCCGCCAAAATCGATGTCGGCTCGACAGACATGGAACGACTGGCGTAGGCACCTCCGGCGACGGGAGGGACCAGAGATATCTCGTCATCGATCGACACTGCATACTCCGGCTCAGCCGCAGCGTCGTTCAGCCATACTCTGGATCTCGGGACGGCGCGAGCGAAATCAGATCCGAAACGTTCGGATGCTTTCTCGATCGCCTCCCCTACGGTGGCGGCGTCGACCTCAACCCTCTCTTGCCCTGCCGCTTCTCGCAGCTCGGCGTACAGTCGCAGATGCGCCATATCCCCTAGGTTAACGACAACAAATCGCGTTTGGTGGTGACCTCCTCATCCGATCGTCTGGACCAAGTCATCGGAATGGAGCGGAGGCACTTTGTTCCGATCGTCCCGGAGCCACGGACGCCTTCAACCGCATCCTCTACGACAATCTTCTTTGTTCGCCCGGATCCTGATACACCGAGCAGAGTCGGTCGACCGAATTGTCGGCCAGAACAGGTACGCTCGCTCTTGATGGATACCCCTGTCATCGCAGTAGAAATCCCTCTTGTGGGCGACGAACGACGAAAACACTGGGCGAAACTCGTTACTGCCGTTGACCCTTCCAAGGCTTCGGGCTGGGCATACGAAGGAGAATTCATCGCCGATGGAGGGATCCAAGACGTGCCCTCGAACTCCGTATTGCTTTGTTACGGTGAAACCGGGTCGCGGGCTAATCCCCGCCCCCAAGCCACCGTGTTCCTCGTTCACCCAGACGGAACCGTCTCGGAAGTGCAGGCCGCTTCTGGGAGAGCTTGGGCGAGGACGCTGCGTGACAAGGTGGAAGAGCTGCTCGGAGACGACCGGCCGTCTCGGCTCGGATGGGAGCCTTCAATCGAGCTTTTCAGCGACGAGGCCCTCGCGACCGAGCTGATCCGAAGAGGCTGGAGCTTGCAGAATCCGGATTCTCACGAATCCACACGGACAACAGACACCAAAGACGAGTAGCGTCTCCGTTATGGTCACGCGAGAGACAAATGGTTAGGTGGGGGATCGTAGGGACAGGGTCGATCGCCAATACCATGGCTTCGACTTTCCGAGAGATGGACGACGTCGACCTGGTTGGGGTGGCATCGCACTCGGCGAGATCCGAGTCGTTTGCCCAACAGTGGGGATGCCGGTCTTTCGAGACCGTCGAAGCTCTCGCTCACGCGGGAATCGAAGCTGCCTATATCGGATCGTCCAATCACCACCATCTCCCCGACTCTCTCACTCTCATCCGGGCCGGGATTCCGGTTCTGTGCGAGAAACCGATGGGAGTCGATCACAGCCAAGCCCTAAGAATGGTTAACGAGGCTCGTGACAGCGAGATCCTATTGATGGAAGCCATGTGGATGCGTTTCCATCCTTTCTGGGACCTTCTTGTCAACCTCATCGAGGAAGAAGTCGGGGTCCTGACTTCAATCCGAGCGGACTTTGGGATCAAGCCTCCGGCGGCCGTAGACCGTCGTTGGTTCTCTCGCGAGCAGGGAGGGGGCGCTCTCCTCGACATCGGGATCTACCCGATAACCTTTGCAGGCCTTCTTGCCGGAAACCCCGTAGAGATCCTCGCACTCGGGCATTCCGCGCCCACTGGAGTCGACACTCACGTCTCTGCCGTTCTCCGACACCCCGGAGGGGTAGTCTCCACTTTCACCTGTTCGTTCGAAGCCCGCATCCCGATCACGGCAACTGTGGCCGGTAGCAATGCCACCATTGAGATCGATGCTCCCTTCTTTGTTCCCCCGTCGATGAGAATCTCCAGATCCGACGGGGACTACCGAGAGTTCGACCTCACGGTCGACGGCTCCGCCTACAGGTTCGAGGTCGAAGAGTTCCATCGCTGTCTAGCCGACGGCCTCACCGAAAGCATCGACCACCCTCTCGACGCCACCCTGGCTGTGATGAACACTCTGGACGAGGTTCGGGCCGCGGCTGGCTTACAGCCGCTCATCTGAGGGCTTGGGAACGACAACCAAACGCTGAGCATCCTCCGCGGCACTCGATTGCGCCATTTCTAGGCTATCTCAGCCCCCGTCGAGAAGCTGGGTCAAACCCGCCTAAACGGCCAAGAGAAGGACCGCATAGGCAAAATACATGACCAGAAACAGGAAACCTTCGGGCCGTCCTATACGACCGTTCCCTTTCCGACGGAACCCGAACAACCCGAGAACCACGGTGACTCCCAACAAGACTGGGAGATCCCGATACAGGACATTCGAATCGACGACTGTGGGATGGATGCTCCCAGCGATCCCGACAACGGCCAAAGCGTTGAAGAGGCAAGACCCGATAATGTTTCCTAGAACAAGCTCGCTCTCTCCGTGTCTGGTGGCGGCAATGGCGCTTGCTAGTTCCGGGAGTGAAGTCCCCACCGCCACGACTGTCAGGCCTATCACCAAATCACTGATTCCGATGGCCTCGGCGACTCCTACCGCCCCTCGAACCAGATCGTGAGAAGAAACCACCAGAGCAGCCAAACCGAAC
>CAYTVW010000221.1:0-3428 GCA_964441865.1 uncultured Acidimicrobiaceae bacterium | reverse complement strand
GGGCCGCCGAGGTGGTCTCCGTGGACCTGTCCGGCCGGTACCTCTCGCGGGCGGAGGACAACTTCCGCGCGAACGAGCTCGACCCCGAGCAGCACGAGTTCCTCGCCACCATCGTGAGGCTGTACCGGGGCGAGGAACCCGAGTTCCTCCACGGCTCCGAGGTCATGATGAGAGAGCGGTTCCCCGACCTGGCCTACGTCGACGTTCCCGGCCTGTGCAGAGTGACGAGTGTCGCAGAGATCGAAAGCCACGGATGGAGCCTGAACCCGGGGCGATATGTAGGAGTGGCAGATGGAAACGAGGTTGAGTTCGACTTCTGGCAGCGATTCGGCGAACTGAGTGAGGAGTTCCAAGCTCTGACCGTCGAGGCCGTCGAATTCTCTGAGCAGATCAATGTCAACGCTTCCCGACTCTTGGCCGACGAACAGTGACGCATCGGGTAGTTGCTCTTCGCGCCGTGTCGAAGTTCCTGAAGAGGGGTATTTCACCGAGCTACCACGAGCATGGGGCACTCGTCATCAACCAGCGTTGCATTCGCGACGGCCGAATGTTCCTAGCTGTGGCGCGGCGAAATGACCTTGAACGTCGAGGAGTCCCGGACGACCGGTGGCTTCGAAGGTGGGATGTCGTCGTCAACTCGACTGGAGTTGGCACCCTGGGGCGGGTAGCACAGCTGACGCAGATTCCCTCCGAGCCGATGACCGTTGACAGTCACGTGACTATCGTTCGGCCCGACCTCGATGAGGTTGATGGTCCGTACTTCGGATACTCTCTACGCAAGAGCCAACCGCAGATCGAGGCAATGGGCGAGGGGGCCACCGGGCAGACGGAGCTGTCTCGCCACCGCCTTGGCGACGAAGTCCTGATCGGTCTGCCACCGCTACCGGTTCAGCGGAAGATCGCGGCGGTGTTGGGGGCGTATGACGAGTTGATTGAGAACAATCTGCGGCGGATTGAGATCCTGGAGGAGATGGCTCAGGCGATCTACCGGGAGTGGTTCGTCAACTTCCGCTACCCTGGCCACGAAGACGTTGCCCTGGTCGACTCCCCTCTCGGTCCGATCCCCGACGGGTGGGATCCTGTAACTGTCGCAGATGCGATCGACCTCAACCCTCGGCTGCGGCTGGCACGTGCCGACGAGTTTCGGTTCGTGCCGATGGGCTCTCTCGTCGAGGGATCGATGGTGATCGACGGCTACGAGACCCGGTCAGGTCCGTCCGGATCTCAGTTCCGGAACGGGGACACCCTTCTCGCCCGGATCACACCGTCTCTGGAGAACGGCAAAACCGGATTCGTTCAATTCTTGTTGGAGGGAGAGGTCGCCTGTGGCTCGACCGAGTTCATCGTTATGCGATCCCGCACTCTTACGCCGGAGTTCGTCTACCTGCTCGCGCGCAAGGAGGACTTTCGGGGTTTGGCAATCAAGAGCATGGTGGGCGCCAGCGGTCGACAACGAGTGCAGGAGAGCTCTATCTCAAAATACCCTCTCGCTCATCCCGATTCGCGGGCGCTGCAGCGTTTCCGCGGCGTTGTCTCGCCGATGTTCCGAATGGTGCAGAACCTGGTCGATCAGAACGCCAACCTTCGCGCCACGCGCGATCTCCTCCTACCGAAGCTCGTCTCCGGTGAAATCGACGTCTCAGACATGGACATCAACACGGACTGGTTAGCGTCGTGAGTTACGAGCACGACGAGGCCGAGTTGGAGTCGGCGACGGTCGCTCTCCTCGAAGAGTTGGGGTGGTCAACGGTCGATGCAACCCACGAGGCCTTTCCGGGTGGGATTTTGGCTCGGGAGCATCCGGGCGAGGTGGTGCTCCGAGATCGCCTTGATAAGGCAGTCGCCCGACTGAATCCGGATATGCCGCGGGAGGCGGTGGCCGATGCGGCCGAGCAGTTGGTTCGGCTCCGCCCGAAAGGTGTGGAAGTTCGTAACAACCAGGATGTGTGGAACCTGTTACGGGACGGGGCCAAAGTTGAGGCCCGTTCGCCGGAGGGGCACCGGCGGACGGTGACCGTCAGGTTCGTCGACTGGGACGACCCATCGCAGAACGACTGGTTGGCGGTTCGCCAGTTCAAGGTTGCCGGCGACCTGTACACGACCCGCGCCGACATCGTCGGATTCGTCAATGGAGTGCCGCTGGTGTTCATGGAATTGAAGGCGCCGCAGGTTGACCACAAACACGCCTACGACGACAACCTGACCCACTACCGAGATTCGATTCCACAGTTGTTTTGGTTCAACGGGGTGACGGTTCTCTCCAACGGTTCGGACACCAAGGTTGGATCCTTTTCGGCTCCGTGGGCGCACTTCGGGGAGTGGAAGCGGGTGTCGTCGGAGGGCGAGCCGCCGTCGACTTCGATCGAGACCGCCATCCGCGGGGTGTGTGAACCGGCACGCCTACTGGACCTGGTCGAAAACTTCACCCTGTTCCAGGAGGTGCCGGGCGGACTGATCAAGATCCTGGCCAAAAATCACCAGGTGTTGGGCGTCAACAGCGCCCTCGCCTCGCTTCGGGACATCGAAGGAAACCAGGGTCGCCTCGGGGTGTTCTGGCACACGCAGGGGTCGGGGAAGAGTTTCTCGATGATCTTCTTCGCACAGAAGGCGCTGCGGAAAGTGTCGGGCAGGTACTCATTCGTGGTGGTCACCGACCGCCAAGACCTCGACGACCAGATCTACAAGAACTTTGTTTCGACGGGCGCTGTTTCCGAGGAGGGTTGCCAGGCGGAGAGTGGTGAACATCTGAAGTCACTTCTTAGGGGCGACCACCGCTATGTGTTCACGTTGATCCACAAATTCCGGGCTGAAACCGGAGAAACCTATCCAACGCTGTCCTCTCGTTCCGGCCTGATCGTTATTGTCGACGAGGCCCACCGCACCCAATACGACACGTTGGCTTTGAACCTGCGTAACGCCCTTCCGAATGCGGCATTCTTGGCGTTCACCGGCACGCCCCTGATAGCCGGGGAAGAGCGCACACGCGAAGTGTTCGGCGACTACGTGTCGGTGTACAACTTCCGGCAGTCGATCGAAGACAAGGCCACCGTCCCGCTCTACTACCAGAACCGCTCGCCCGAGCTCCAGGTCGTCAACCAGGACATCAACTCGAAGATGGCCGAAATCGTTGAGTCCGCCGGCCTTGATGAAGACCAGGAGGCCCGTCTCTCCCGAGAATTCGCTCGGGAATACCACTTGATCACCGACGATGGCCGCCTCAACAGGGTCGCCGCCGACCTGGTTGACCATTTCGTCAACCGGGGGCATCAGGGGAAAGCGATGGTGATATCCATCGACAAGGCCACCGCAGTCAAGATGTACGACAAGGTTCAGGCGGAGTGGGGGAGCGCCAAAGAACAGCTCATGAAGGAAGTCGCTTCGGCCGACCCGCTTCGGGCCGAGGCTCTCGCTGACCGACTGGCGCGGAT
>CAYTVW010000220.1:0-3439 GCA_964441865.1 uncultured Acidimicrobiaceae bacterium | reverse complement strand
CGTATAGTGTAACTCTCACTCTTTGACCGCAGGCTTCTCTCGGGGAATACTTGCTTCCCCAGGCTTCGCAACCACGGTCGCCGGTACGGACATGGTCACCCGTATTCGTGGTTCCAGAATTATTGTGATGCACAATATCGTTGAAGTAAACCTGGAAGCCAGGGTTCGAACCGCGCTCTATGCCGTATAGATAACCAGTGTCACGATGATTTGGATTGGCTGTACAACTGGCTGTGCCGTCTTGGCTGGCACAATAGCTAGTGAATGCGTCCCCATAAGAAGCGGCGGTGTAAGGTCCGTGAATGTTTGCCCAGAAGTTGGACTGTCCCGTGCATTTCGTGCCGTCAGAGTATGTGACTCCTGGCTTGCATGAGTTCCCGAATTGGTTTCCTGGGCTGCCAAGCCGCAACGGAGGAAGGTAGTCGGCAGTGGCGGTCCGGGTAATTGTCATGGTATCCATGCCAAATACTCTTAGAAAGAAAGTGGGAATCTCGGCTGATACGGTTACAGACAACTCGCTTGCTGAAGCGCCTGAAGCCGTTGATATCGACGGAGGTATATAATCCACAGGATCGGACCACAGACCAGTCAGGTAGGACATATTCGTCTGCCCAATGCTCTCAGCGGTGGCAGAGGCTCCACTGAAGTCTTGGGGCATGTGGATAACCCCGGCCAAAGCAGCGGCATCAGCGGCACGTTGGACTCGAGAGGCGTTGGTGTACATCCAACCAAGGTCCGTGGCCATCGCGGCCAGTCCGATCAGCACTGTTATTGATAGCGCCACCAACGGGAGCGAAACGCCCTTATCATTGAGCGAGGAGCGCTTATTCATCATTGAACCTCCGGTTCGATCTGCATAACGGAGACGTCACTCCATGTCGGATTGTCGGTGAAGACGGCATCAAGCAACCACTTATGGGTGTAGTAGACGCGGACTCCAATCTTGTCGAGAGAACCTAAATGGTTGGATCGAGCCGATGGTGGCCACGGACATCCATTAACGCAAACCAGGGCAGTTGCCGGGGTATTGCTGCACTGAAGTGGACCGCTGACTTCGTACCGGTTTAGCAGACTGGGACTGATCGGATTGCCTTCATCATCAGATTTGAAGATCTCAACGCTGATGAGTTCTCCAGTTTTGATAGCGCACATTGCCTGTTCGATTGCCTTGATGGTGGCTAGTTCAGTAGATGCGGCTGTTGATCCATTGGCAGCTGTGCGTGCTCCCTCACGAACCGCTTGTGCTGCCGTCATTTGAGAGATTAGGCCGAACCCAATCTCGGCGATCCCCAGCGCCAGAAGAATCAACATGGGCAACACTATCGCTGTCTCTACTAGAGTAACGCCGTGTTCGTGTCTGTGGTTCATTCGAATACCTGTGGCTCAATTTGGAATGTCACTGTCAATTGGTGATTGGTCGAAGAACCGAATAGTCCGGTGACCCATTCGTGGTCGTAGTCGACTTGGATGCCTACGCGGTCCGTCATGGGGGCCGTGATGTCGCGGTCGAGTGGGTTCCACGTCGGCACCGTATAGTCGGCGGGGTTGTCTGGATCGGGGCAGGGGTTCCACCCGCAAATGGTTCCTGCCGGGGCATATGTCGTACCGGTGCCGGTAGCGGGGTTGAAGATCCGGATCCAGTTGATCTCGGTCGACGCTACTCTGAGGTCCTTATCCACCATCCGAAGTGTCTCAATATCGGCATAGATGCTGTCAGCAAAGACCGCTGCGGTCCGCGCCCCTTCTCTGGCCGCGTGGCTGACAGATAGCCAATCCTTGAATGCCAAGCCGAATTCAGCGATACCGAAAATGACGGTTAGAAGAAGACCAATCGCTATTGATGCTTCCACCAGCGTAGCTCCAGATTCTCTGGACGAGCTGGACAGTGCTGATCGGCTTCTCGGTGAGCGAAAACTCGCCGACATTTCAGGATCGCAGCGAAGGGGAAAATTGTTGGACTCGCTGACCATGACAACCCTTCTGTCATTCTCTCGCTCTCTCGCGAGAAGTCTACCTATCGGGGCGACGCTGTCCACTGGAGATATCACCAATTCGATCCCTAATGCTCTGGATTGCCAACACTGAGGAAGGCTGAGTTCGAAACCATGACCTGGTTCTGCGAGGGGGTCTCGCGATCGCCCACGTAGAAAAACTAGTCTACTTGGAGGAGCGCGGGTGTCCATCCGAGTGGTCGTGACCAATATCTCGGATGACCAAAGAACTAGACATTCTCATTGGAGAGGCATTGCGACAGCCTTACCGGACTGGAGAACCGATTTGGTTCTCTCGCCAGGGATTCTCACCGCGGGGAGAGTGAGGCGGAACTCCGCGCCTCCAAGCTCTGGGCATCGGCCGACGGTGATTGTTCCACCGTGTGCTCTGGCAAGAGCGAGAGCGATGGGGAGCCCGAGTCCGTTTCCAGGGATGTTGGCGTCAAATCTGTGGAGCCCTCTCTCAAAACGCTCGAAAATCGCGGACCTCAAACGGGGTGGGACTCCTTCGCCATCGTCGCCAACGGTGATGGTGATGGACGGATCAGTCTGGGCGGCACGAATCAGAACATTCCGGTGGCTGTATTTCATTGCGTTCACGATCAGATTTCCGAGGATCTGCACTCCGCGTTGGTGGTCAATACTCACGATCAGCGGTTGTGGGATCCGGACTTCGATGTTTCTGACCTCGACAACCTCGTCGGAAACGGCCTCTATGGCTTCGGAGACGAGGTCACTTACCAGTATCGGTCTTGTTTCCAGGGGGGTGGTCGAGAGGGTGTCTCGGGCAAGTCCGACAAGGTCGCCGATTATCCGACCCAGTCTTTCCGCTTGGCGGGAGATGTACCCGATGTATTCGATTCGTTCTTCGTCCGAGATGTAGTCGAAGGATTCGGCAAGGATTGAGGCGAAACCTGCGACTCCGGTTATGGGTGTCCGGAGTTCGTGCGAGACGGATGCGACCAGTTGGTCTCTCTGATGGTTCAGGAACGATGTTGTCTCACGAATCGCGATCGACTGTCGTAGAACCAGAACAAGGCCGACGGTGAGTGTAGAAAGCTGAAGGATCACCGTGTTCACCGCGACTGGAGAAGTGAGGAGCGTCACGACGCTCGTTATGGCCAATATTACGGTCAGGACGTGCGGACCGAGTGCTGCTTTCGGGGCGAAGAAGCCGACGTTCTGCGGCTGGGTTCTCTTGAGAGCGACTAGGGCGGCGGTGAGGAGAAGGACGTCGGCGATCCCGTACATTGCCATCGAATGAGGCATGGTAAGTCCAAAGGCCGGTAGTCCAGCCGTGAACAGACCGATAAGGGTGTTCCCAAGACCGTTAGCGACGAGAGCTGCGGTGATCACCAAGAGTTGAAGGCTGCTCCCTCCAATGGATCGTCTTGTGCTGATCACTACCGCGGCGACAAGGACCATCACGCCGATAGTCACTAAGACAA